>DATFVO010000214.1:0-9739 GCA_035260265.1 Methyloceanibacter sp. | reverse complement strand
CGGGTGCCCAAACACAGGGGCCGAGACGCATGGTCGTCGGCAAGCATGGTGATGACAACGTCGCCTCGTGCAGCATCGCCCGGCGTCTTGGCGAGCTGCGCGCCACGCTTAACAAGGTGCTCGGCCTTCGCCTTGGTGCGGTTATAGTCCGTGAGGTCACGGCTATTGGGCTTCTAAGCCCGATGAAGCCGACTTGCATCGCTTCATGCCTCCTTCGCCACTGTAACCGTTTCGGAACGGGCTGGCTCAGGTTTCGATCAGGTCTTCTGACTCGAATTCGTCGAGCGGCTGGGGCTCAGCACGCCGCCGCTCCGCGCGCTGCGCTCGCTCGGCAGGATCGCGCCCGATCTCTTGTTGCAGATGAGCGAGGTCGATAAACTGGTCGGCCTGACGGCGAAGCTCGTCGGCCACCATCGGTGGATTGGTGGCAAGCGTCGACACCACGCTCACACGCTTGCCCTTGTGCTGCAGCGCCTCGACCAGAGAGCGGAAGTCGCCATCGCCCGAGAACAGCACGACATGGTCGAGATAGTCAGACAGCTCCATGGCGTCGACGGCGAGCTCGATGTCCATGTTGCCCTTGATCTTGCGCCGCCCGGTCGCGTCGACGAATTCCTTGGTGGGCTTCGTCACCATGGTGTAGCCGTTATAGTCGAGCCAATCGATGAGCGGCCTGATCGAGGAGTATTCCTGATCCTCGGCGAGTGCGGTGTAGTAAAGGGCGCGCACGAGTTGCCCTTTGCTGCGGAACAGCGCAAGCAGCCGCTTGTAGTCGATGTCGAAAGCGAGGGCTTTGGCGGTAGCGTAGAGATTGGCGCCGTCGATGAAGAGAGCGACGCGCTCGGTCGGATAGAAATTCATTTAAAGCTCCTACCACTGCAAGTATGAAGGCGATTGAGAGAGCAGTCTCTCCGCAACATCAAACTAGAGGGCTGCTTAAACAACATAGGTGTGACGGAAGGAGTGCGCAATTGCTCGCGCGCGGCAACATCCTGGTTGCGCTTGGTGCAAATTGTCCCGGGCCATGGGGAACTGCGGCAGAGACGATTGCACACGCTTTAAGCGAAATCGAACGCGCTAATATTAAAGTGAGGTCCGTGTCACAATTCTACGAAACCAAAGCGGTCGGACGCGCGCGCCAGCCTGCTTACGTTAATGCCGTGGCGCTTATCGACACGAGCCTTCCGCCGGAGGCGCTGCTCAGAGTGTTGAAGGCGATCGAGCGCAAAGCAGGCAGACGTGGCGGTAGGCCTTGGGGACCGCGCAAACTCGATATCGATATTATCGATTACCGTGGTTTGATTAGGTACTGGCGCGGGCAGCAGCCTGAGTTCGTCGCTGCAGGCCCACGGCCCCTGGTCTTGCCCCATCCGCTTGCTCATGTGCGCCCCTTTGTGCTCCGGCCGCTCTTGGATGTGGCGGCGGATTGGCGCCATCCGGTGCTTAAAGCGAGCGCGCGGGAGCTATGGCAGGAAGAGCGAGGACGAGGCGAGGGCAGGGTGATCCGAAGACTTTAAGCCGCCGTTCTGCTTGCCAGCCTCAAGCGAACTGCCTAAATAGAGGCCAAGTCACAGCAAACCGAACACAAGGATCTCCTGATGGCTCGCGTCACCGTCGAGGACTGCATCGACAAGATTCCCAACCGCTTCGAGCTCGTGCTTCTCGCAAGCCACCGCGCCCGCACCATTTCCGCCGGCGCCCAGATTGCCGTGCAGCGCGACAACGACAAGAACCCGGTGGTCGCACTTCGCGAAATTGCCGAACAAAAGATCGCCTCCGACGACCTCAGGGAAGACTTCATCCACTCGATGCAGAAATATGTCGAGGTGGATGAGCCCGAGGCCGAGGCCGTGCCCATGCTCTCGACCGACACCAGGATGCCCATTCTCGGCCAGGACGACCAGTCGACCGATACCGCGATCGACAAGATGACCGAGGAAGAGCTGTTGCGGCGAATGGCGAGCCAGGCACCCTCGGATGGCTCCAATGCGGGACCGCGCTCACGCTGATCTAACCCGCTTCCCACAAAGCGCGGGCTATCCCCTTGCCATAACGCATCGTTGCCCCGGCTCATGCCGGGGACTTCCCTTGCTGAAAACATTGCCGCCAGTTCACGGCGGCATGGCGGCTAGCGAAGGGCGCACGCTATGACGACCCGCCAATACGAGCTGGTCGAGCGCGTGCTGAGCTATCAGCCGAATGCCGACGAAGCGCTGCTCAACCGCGCCTATGTCTATGCCATGAAGGCGCATGGCAATCAGAAGCGGGCCTCTGGCGCGCCGTACTTCTCCCATCCGCTGGAAGTCGCTGCGATCCTCGCCGAGATGCGGCTCGACGACGCGACCATCGCCACGGCGCTCTTGCACGACACCATCGAGGACACCGAGACCACGCGCAGCGAGATCGACGCCATGTTCGGGCGCGAGATCGGCACGCTGGTGGACGGACTCACCAAGATCAAGAAGCTCGACCTCGTCACCAAGAAGGCGGAGCAGGCTGAGAATTTCCGGAAGCTCTTGCTCGCCATCTCAAGCGATATCCGGGTGCTCCTCGTCAAGCTCGCCGACCGCCTGCATAACATGCGGACCATCGAGCACATTAAACCGGCCAAGCGCGCGGTGATCGCCGAGGAGACCATGGACATCTATGCGCCGCTCGCCGGTCGCATGGGCATGCAATGGCTGCGCGAGGAGCTCGAGGACCACGCCTTCAAAGCTTTCAACCCTGAGGCCTATGCCGCGGTGGTTGAGCGCCTCAAGGTTTTGCGCAAGCGCAACCAGGGCCTGATCGACGAGATCGAGCTCGCACTTACCAACAAGCTCGAGGAAGCCGAGGTCGCGGGTATCGTCGCCGGGCGCGAGAAGAAGCCCTACGCCATCTGGAGCAAGATGGAGCGGAAGCAGATTTCGCTCGAGCAGCTCTCCGACATCTATGCCTTCCGCATCGTCGTGCCGGAGGTCGAGGACTGCTACCGCGCTCTCTCGGTGGTGCACACGACTTGGCACGCGGTACCTGGCCGGTTCAAGGACTACATCTCGAACCCAAAGCAGAACGACTACCAGTCGATCCACACCACCATCGTCGGCCCGCGCCATCAGCGCGTCGAGCTGCAAATTCGCACTGAGAAGATGCACTCGGTTGCCGAGTACGGCGTTGCCGCCCATGCGCTCTACAAGGACGTAAATGGATCACATGCGCCGGGCGTGGTGGCGTCGCAAGACACCAACGCCTATCGCTGGCTCCGCCATCTGGTCGGCATGCTGCTCGACGGTGACAATCCGGAGGAGTTCCTCGAGCACACCAAGCTCGAGCTGTTCCAAGATCAGGTGTTCTGCTTCACCCCGAAGGGGCGGCTGATCGCTCTGCCGAGAGGCGCGAACCCCATCGATTTCGCCTACGCGGTGCACACCGATATCGGCAACACCTGCGTAGGCGCCAAGATCAACGGGAGGCCCATGCCGCTGACGACCGAACTCAGGAACGGCGACGAGGTCGAGATCATCTGCTCCAAGGCGCAACGTCCGCCGTCGGCGTGGCAAAGCATCGCCGTCACCGGCAAGGCACGCTCGGCCATCAGGCGCGCAACCCGCGACGCGGTGCGAGCGCAATACGGCAAGCTCGGACGCGAGATCCTGGTGCGCGCCTTCCAGCGCCGCGACAAGACTTTCAGCGAGGCGGCGGTTTCCGCGGCGCTTGGCCGCCTGTCGCAGAAGACCACAGAGGATGTATTGGCGGCAGTAGGACGTGGCGAGCTGTCATCGGCCGACGTGTTTCGCGCCGTGTTCCCTGAGGAGAGTTCCGCCGAAGCGCAGAAGCGGCGGCGCAAGCTCAAGCGCAACGACGAGGGTTGGTTCGGGCTCGGCAAGGTGATCGGGCTCAAATTCCGTTGGCCTGGGTCCGGCGGCAAAGCGCAGAAGGACGGACCGAGCAGCATTCCCATCAGGGGCTTGCGCGGCGACCTTCCGGTGAGCTTCGCCGACGGCGGCGCGGTTCCCGGCGATCGCATCGTCGGCATCCTCACTCCAGGCCAAGGCATCACCATCTATCCCATTCATGCTGAGGCGCTTAAGGCCTTCGACGAGGAGCCCGAGCGGTGGATCGATGTGACCTGGGATATCGACGAGGACAACCCGCAGCGCTTTCCCGCCAAGATCGCCGTTACGGTGCTGAACGAGCCGGGCAGCCTTGCGCAAATTGCCACCGTGATCGGCGAGGCCGACGGCAATATCGATAATGTGAAGATGACCAACCGAGTGCCCGATTACACCGAGATGTTGATTGATCTAGAAGTGTGGGACTTGAAGCACTTGAACGAGATCATTGCGGGATTAAGGGCCAAAGACGTGGTGTCGAGCGCCGCGCGGGCGAATGGCTAAGCGCGCTGGTTTCTGAGAAGACCTCAACCTAGATATGCTAAGGGCTTGGCCGCCGAGGGGCCGCGATCACCCGGCGGTGGGTTCGATGTCTGTCGAGAGGTGACGATGCTGTTCAGGCGCCGCGATGCGGAGAGTTTTTTCGAGCGGATCCGCGTGCATCTCTGGCCGCGCCGGAGCTGGAGCCGCTCGAGCCGCTACATCGTCTACCGCCTGAGGCGCTTGAGCGAATCGCCGCATGCCGTGGCGCTCGGTTTCGCCGCGGGCGTATTTTCCGCGGCAACACCCTTCCTCGGTACCCACATGGTGATGGCTGCCTTGATCGCATGGGCGATCGGCGGCAGCATCGTTGCCGCTGTGCTCGGCACATTCGTCGGCAATCCTCTCACCTATCCGCTGCTGTGGTATGCGACCTACCAGATCGGTCATCTGATGCTCGGCGGTCGTGCCGTTAGGCATCACATAGATCTCTCAAACGGCATTTTCCATTCCTCGCTGGAGAAGCTTTGGCCGATCCTCAAGCCGATGTCGCTCGGTTGCATTCCCGTGGGGCTTGCGCTCGCCGCGCTGAGCTATGTGCTCGTCAAGCCGATGGTCGAGGCCTACAAGCATCGCCGCCGCCGCGAGCTTGGACTGAAATCGAGACGGGAGGTGCTGGGCACCCGATGACCACTGTTCCCGCGATGAAGACGCGTAAGACGGCCGACGTGGCCCCGATCCGGCTTGGCATCAACATCGACCATATCGCCACGCTGCGCGACGCGCGGGGAGGGCGCTACCCCGATCCGTTGCGCGCGGCGAAGCTCGCCGTGGAGGCAGGCGCCGACAACATCACCGCTCATCTCCGCGAAGACCGTCGTCACATCAAGGACGAGGACATCGCGCGGCTCACCGCTGCCGCGTTCGCCCCGCTCAATCTCGAGATGGCGGTGACGCCTGAAATGCTCGCCATCGCGCTCGAAGTGCGGCCTCATGCCTGTTGCCTCGTGCCTGAGCGGCGTCTCGAAATCACCACCGAAGGCGGGCTCGACGTCGCCTCCCAAGTGAATACGATCACGCCGTTTATCGCCGAGCTGAGGCAGGTCGGCATCCAGGTTGCGCTGTTCATCGATCCTGAGCCCGAGCAGATCGAGGCGTCGCGCAAAGTCGCGGCAGATGCGATCGAGCTTCACACCGGCACTGTTTGCGGAGCCGCGGCGGAAGGCGATACGCCCGCCTTCCGCCGTGAGTTTGCCCGGCTTGTCGAGGGGGCGGAGTTGGGTGCCGAGGCAGGGCTTGAGGTCCACGCCGGCCACGGGCTCAACTATGACAACGTAGCCGCGGTTGCGGCGATTCCCGAGATCGTTGAGCTCAATATCGGCCATTACCTCGTCGGCGAGGCGATTTTCGTGGGTCTCGGCGAAAGCGTCGCACGCATGCGGGCAATCATGGATGAGGCACGCGAAAGCCTGCGGCATAGCGACACGGAAGCTAGGGCCTCCGGCACGTGATGATCATCGGGCTCGGCAACGACATCATCGATATCAGGCGTGTGGAGCGCACCATAGAGCGCTATGGCGAACGCTTCCTGTCACGCATTTTTACCGAGACCGAACGGCTCAAATCCGAGAATCGCGCGGGACGCGCCGCCTCCTACGCCAAGCGCTTCGCCGCCAAGGAGGCCTGCGCCAAGGCGCTCGGAACCGGTTTTCGCCACGGGGTCTTCTGGCGGGACATGGGGGTAGTGAACTTGCCGTCGGGCCGTCCCACATTGCAGCTCACCGGAGGGGCTGCGCGGGCGCTTCAACTGCTCACGCCCGAGGGCCACGAAGTGCGCATCGACCTCTCTATCACCGACGATTTCCCCACCGCCCAGGCGATCGTCATCATCTCTGCCGTGAAGGTCTCGCTGCGGGACTGACCCGTTTGCCTGACGAACAGGGAGAGGCTATAGGGGCGCTTAACCCTTAACCAATCTGATTTGAGCCATGAACCCGAGGAGAGCTTCCGCATGAGCGTAGAGGCCGAGAACAGGGAAGCCAGAAGCGGCGTGAGGGACACTGTCCGCGTCATTATTCACGCGCTGATCCTCGCGCTGATCGTGCGGATTTTCCTCTTTCAACCCTTCAATATTCCCTCTGGCTCGATGATCCCGACGCTGCTCGTCGGCGACTATCTGTTCGTGTCGAAATATAGCTACGGCTATAGCCGCTATTCCTTCCCCTTCGGGCTCAATCTGTTCCCCGGCCGCATCTGGTCCAAGGAGCCGCAGCGCGGTGATGTCGTCGTATTCAAGCTGCCGCGCGACAACGAGACCGATTACATCAAGCGCGTGATCGGGCTGCCTGGCGACGAAATCCAGATGATGCACGGCGTGCTCTACATCAACCGCAAGGCGGTGCCCAAGGTGCGCACCGACGACTACGTCACTACCGATCCGTCAGGGCGCGAGCGCCACGTGGCGCGTTATCTCGAGACGCTGCCCAACGGCGTGACCTATCCGGTGCTCGATCTCGTGCAAGACGGCTTTGGCGACAACACTGACGTCTATAAAGTGCCCGAAGGCGACTTCTTCATGATGGGCGACAATCGCGACAACTCGACCGACAGCCGCTTCCTGTCGGAGGTCGGTTTCGTGCCGTTCCAGAATCTGGTCGGAAAGGCGCAGATCATCTTCTTCTCCATCGACGAGAACACGAGCTTCTGGGAATTCTGGCACTGGCCGACGAGCGTCCGCTGGTCGCGCATTTTCCAGGTGGTGCACTAAGACTTGCCCAAGGCGCGTAACACTGCCCTCAAAGACCTCTCCGCCTGGATTGGGCATGACTTCGCCGATCCCGCGCTGCTCAAACTTGCACTGACCCATGCAAGCGCGCGCGCCGGCGCTCGACCTAACGACGACAACGAGCGGCTTGAGTTCCTGGGCGACCGGGTGCTCGGCCTCGCCATTGCCGAGCTTCTTGCCAACTCCTTTCCGAAAGCGCGCGAGGGAGAGCTCGCGCGCTGGTTCAATCGTCTCGTCCGCGCCGAGACCTGCGCCGAAATCGCCCAAGAGTGGGAGCTCGGCACGTTCATTCTGATGAGTGGAGGAGAGGCCGGGAGCGGCGGTCGCGGCAAGAAGACCATCCTCGCCAATGCCTGCGAGGCTGTGCTCGGCGCAATCTTCGCCGACGGCGGCTATGACGCGGCCCGCGCGGTGATACACCGCTTCTGGAAACCGCAGCTCGACACGCTCGAGCTTGCCGCGCCGGACGCGAAGTCGCTACTGCAAGAATGGGCGCAAGGCCGGCGCTTGCCGCTGCCGCGCTACCTCGAAATTGCCCGCGAGGGCCCCGACCACGCCCCGCGCTTCACTGCGGAGGTGCAGATCGACGGGGTAGCGCCTGAGCGCGGCACTGGCGACAACAAGCGCGCTGCCGAGCAGGCCGCCGCACTTGCCATGCTGCTGCGCGAGGGAGTGTGGCAGGCGCCGCCTGATGTTTAGCCCACCAGCGGCGGATGGTACGCGCTGCGGTTTCGTGGCGCTGATCGGGGCGCCGAATAGCGGCAAGTCGACGCTGACCAATGCGCTGGTCGGCGCCAAGGTCTCGATCGTCACCCATAAGGCGCAGACGACGCGCGGGCCGGTGCGCGGCATCGCGCTGATCGGCGATGCGCAAGTGATCCTGGTCGATACGCCGGGAATCTTTCAGCCGAAGCGGCGGCTCGACCGCGCCATGTCGCAAGCGGCGTGGGAGAGGGCCGAAGACGCCGACGTCGTGGCTGTGGTGATCGACGCGCACCGCGGGTTCGATTCTGATCTGGACCCGCTGCTCAAGCATCTCCCCGAGGTAAAGCGGCCGGCGATTGCCATCCTCAACAAGATCGACCTTGTCTCTAAGCCCGACTTGCTCCACGTCACCGCCGAGATTTCAGCGGTGAGAAAGTTCGACCGCGTGTTCATGGTCTCGGCATTGAACGGCGATGGCATGGCCGATCTCAGGTCATATCTCGCTGGCGCCCTCCCGTCAGGACCTTGGCTGTTTCCCGAGGACCAGCTCACCGACGCATCGCTGAGGCAGACCGCGGCGGAGATCACCCGCGAGAAGCTCTTCCTCAGGCTACATGAGGAACTTCCCTATCAGCTCACGGTGGAGACTACGGACTGGAAGGAATTGAAGGACGGCAGTGTCAGGATCGAGCAGACGATCTATGTGGCGCGCGAGAGCCAGCGCAAGATCGTGCTCGGCGCCAAGGGCCAGACCATCAAGGAGATCGGCACGTCTGCACGCGAGGAGATTGCCGAGATCGCGGGCGCTCCGGCGCACCTCTTCCTGTTCGTCAAGGTTCGCGAACGCTGGGGCGAAGATCCCGAGCGCTACCGCGAGATGGGCCTCGATTTTCCCAAGGATCGCTAGGGCACCAGCCGCAGCCAATCAGGTGGAACCGCCTCGCATGGGAAGTGTTGCGCCCGGCGAGCCATCTTTCTTCTAAGGAAGCTGTCATGAACCGCGTATTTCTTGTGGCGGCAGCCGCGTTGCTTGGCGCAACGGCGGCAGAGGCCGCGACAACGACGAGCCCTGGCGCAACCGGCGCCGCTCCCAGTGCGCCGGGCGGGCCGCCGATGCTGAACTGGGCATGCCGGGATCGCCGACCAGCCCTGAGCAGCCGAGCTATGGCGCTTCTCCGGGCCAGCCAGGGTCTCCAACCTATAATCCGAATGCAGCGCTACCCTCGCTGAATAACCCGGGGACGTCGACCAGCCCGAGCACCGGATCTTCGGCGTCGGGCCTTAACGCCCCGAGCACGAGCAGTGGAAGCACGAGCAGCGGCTCGAGCAGCGGGGTTGGCGGTAAAAGCAGCGGAGGCTAAGAGCCCAACCCTTTTTGTAGAGGTCTGAAAGGCCCGGGGCTCAGCCCCGGGGCCTTTCCTTTGCGCCATTGGCGCCGACCCAGAGGCCAACGGCCGCATGCAAAATTCGACCGATGGCCGGGAATAGCAACATCATCATTGCGCCAACCCCTCCGCTTCCTGCCGCAAACCAATTCCGGGGCGCTGAATATGCCGCAGCCGCTCGGAAGCCTCCCGTCAATACCGGGGCAATCGGCATCACGAGCCCGAGCGCGCTTGGCGTCCCCGGCCAGCAAACCTTCGGCGCGCTGCAGGGCAATCCGGGATCGGCCACCTACGATCCGAACGCCGCACTGCCCAGTTTGGGCAATTCTGGGTCAGCAATTGCCCCGGACCAGGGGTAGTCGGCGACGGGCGTCAATACCCGAGCACCAACGTCAACGGCGGGATGTAGCACCGGCTTTGTCGGCAGGAGGCTTGAGCCCATCGCCTCTTGCCCTCTAGGGTAGGCGATGGACTGGGGCGACGAAGGCATTTTCCTTTCGGCCAAGCCTCTC
>DATFVO010000213.1:0-2969 GCA_035260265.1 Methyloceanibacter sp. | reverse complement strand
CGACCGCCTCTTCGCCGAGCTTTTTGGCGGGCTTCACCGGCGCGTCGTCGAGCAGACGGCGAGTATGGGAGTCCTCAGGCCGTGCGGTCCGCCGCGCTTTGATGGCGTCGGCAAGCCGGCTCAGGACATCATTGCTCATGTCTTGGCTCATACACTGCCGGGGCCAAAGTGGGAATAGGCTCGGCTTGCAAAGCCCTGCCAAACACAAGGCAGCCTGCCTATTTGAGGCTGTTAAGGATCGAGCCGGACGGGAAGGCCTGAAGCCGCCATGAAACGCTTGGCCTCGCTGATCGAGTGCTCGCCGTAATGGAAGATCGAGGCGGCCAGTACCGCCGACGCATGGCCCTCGCGCACACCTTCGACGAGATGAGAGAGTGTGCCGACCCCGCCCGACGCGATCACCGGGACCGGCACGGCATCGGCAATGGCGCGCGTCAGCTCAAGATCGAACCCGGCCCGCGTGCCGTCGCGGTCCATCGAGGTGAGCAGGATCTCGCCTGCGCCAAGCGATACGACTTCGCGGGCATAAGAGACCGCCTCGATGCCGGTCGGCTCGCGGCCGCCATGGGTGAAGATCTCGAAGCGCGGCTTGCCACCCTTGGCCGCGACGCGTTTAGCATCGATGGCAACAACGATGCATTGGGCGCCGAACTTCTCGGATGAGGCGCGCACCAGGCCCCTGTCCTTCACCGCCGCAGTGTTGATCGACACCTTGTCGGCGCCGGCCTTGAGCAGAGCGTGCACATCCTCTGTGCTGCGCACGCCACCTCCGACGGTAAGCGGCATGAAGCAGCGCTCCGCGGTGCGGGCGACCACGCCGAGAATCGTGCCGCGCTTCTCGTGGCTCGCGGTGATGTCGAGGAAGCAAAGTTCGTCGGCGCCAGCCTCGTCGTAAGCCGCAGCAGCTTCGACCGGGTCGCCTGCGTCTCTCAGATCGAAGAAGTTGACGCCCTTGACGACGCGCCCCTCCTTCACGTCGAGGCAGGGTATGACGCGGATCTTCAGCATGACGCAAAGGATAACTTACGACGTCTTGCGCCGGCGCTCGGCGGCCAGCCCAGAAACACGATCGTGGCTGCAATCGTCCACAGCACAAAAAGAACGACGCCAGCCGGGATGGTCAGATAGGAATACCAGATAGCGAAGCCAAGGTCGTAGAGGGCCTGTCCGTAGTCTTTGCCGCCGATCACGCATGGGACCGCGTAGTTGAGGTTGACTTCGCAGCCGAATACGAGCGCCGCGATCTCTTGGCTCCCGACTGCGACCAGCGCAGACCCGAACGCCACGAGCAGGATCAGAACAAGCAGGATGACAAAAACCGTGCGTGCGCGCATCGAATTAGCCATGATGTGATTTGCTGTTCGCGGCGATGAGCGCCAGAGCTTCGCGCGGATCGAGGCGCCCGTCGTAGAGCGCGCGGCCGGCGATCGCTCCTTCCAGCATCTTATAGCGAGGTTCGAGCAGTCTATGCACGTCGTCCATCCCGGCAAATCCGCCGCTTGCGATCACCGGGATGGTGACGGCCTTCGCAATCGAGGCCGAGGCATCGAGGTTGAGGCCCTCAAGCACGCCGTCGCGCGCGATATCGGTGTGGATAATGGCAGCGACGCCCGCATCTTCAAATCTTCTAGCAAGATCAATGGCTTCTATCTCGCTCGTCTCGGCCCAGCCCTCGATCGCGACGTTGCCATCACGCGCGTCGATACCAACGGCGATGCAACCGGGGAAATCGCGGGCGGCCTCACGCACGAAATGCGGATCGCGCACCGCGGCGGTGCCCAAGATCAGGCGGTCGACGCCCTTCTCGAGCCAAGTGACGATAGTGTCGAGGTCGCGGATCCCGCCGCCGAGCTGGACCGGGATATGCACAGCTTCGAGAATCGCCTCGACCGCCGCCGCATTGACCGGCTTACCGGCGAAGGCGCCGTTGAGATCGACGATGTGCAGGGCCTCGAAACCCTGGTCCTCGAAGTCGCGTGCCTGGGCGGCGGGATCTGTGTTGAATACCGTCGCCTCCGCCATTTCCCCTTGTCGAAGCCGCACGCACTGCCCATCCTTGAGGTCGATGGCTGGAAAAAGAATCATCGACCCTCAAGGCTTCCACTTGAGAAAGTTTGAGATGAGCGCGAGGCCGAGCTTCTGGCTCTTCTCCGGATGGAACTGGCTGCCTGCCATGTTGTCCTTGGCCACGAAGGCCGTGATCTCACCGCCATAGTCCGAGCTCGCGACAAGCGCGCGACGGTCCGCCGGCACAAGATGATAGGAGTGCACGAAATAGGCGTTAAGGCCCTGCTCTCCCGTGGGGATGCCCTCGAACAGGGCATGCATGCGTGCCATCTTCAGCGTGTTCCACCCCATATGCGGGATCTTGAGCGAAGGGTCGCGCGGTTCGATCGCCCTCACCTCGCCTTCGACCCAACCAAGCCCCGGCGTGAGCCTATGCTCAAGCCCACGCTCTGCCATGAGCTGAAGTCCGACGCAGATGCCGAGAAAGGGCTTGCCGCGCTTCTGCACTGCCTCGTCTAAAGCTTCGATCATGCCAGGCACGCGCTCGAGCCCCCGTCGGCAGTCGGCGAAGGCACCGACGCCTGGCAGCACGATGCGCTCCGCTGACAGCGCAACCTCCGGATCCGCCGTCACCTTGACGGCGAGATTTGAGCCCTGCTCTCGCGCCGCGCGCTCAAAAGCCTTCGCCGCAGAGTGGAGATTGCCCGAGTCATAGTCGATGATGGCGAGGTGCATATCGGTCACGGTCCCGGGAACAGCCCGATGACCTCCTCCGACTCGCCGCGAGCGCTCGGCGGAGAGCTTCCGGTCTCGCGCTTTTGGGGTGCGCGGTCCGGCGTGCGCGCTTGTTTCTCCTGCTCGGGGAGCCAGGTGCGGAAGAACGACAACTCAGCCTGGCCGCGGTCCCGCCCGCTTGCCAAGCCGACCAGCCGATAGCCGCGGCGCTCCAAGGAAGCCGCACG
>DATFVO010000212.1:0-2652 GCA_035260265.1 Methyloceanibacter sp. | reverse complement strand
TACGGCAAAATGCTGACCGGTGCCTGCCCGACGCCGGCTGCGCTGCGGTCAGGGATCAAGGTTTTCCATTGTTGCAGAGGCTGCCAGCTCAGCCCGTCGCAACCGGCTGGCAGGCGACCGCGGCCGGCGCAGCCCTGGCGTGAGCAAGCGGAAGGGGACGGATGCACGTCCCTGATGTCGGGACTTGGCCGCTGTCGCGGACAAGGGTGCCGGGGGCAAATAGAGCGCCTGGACATTGACCATTAGCCCTCGTGCGGGCTCAGCCTCGCCCAAGCAACTGAGGAGATCATTGCGGTTGATCCGCCAGGCGATCGGAAGCAGGATCGTTGCGATTGCTCGCCCAGCCGCGATCTGACACCAGAGGGCGGCAAATTTTTCGGCGCCAAGTGATCGCCGCGGCTGTCGCAAAGATTTTGCCGGACGTGTTGGCAGCCGGGGTCAGTGAGGTGAGGGTCTATGAAGGTTATTGACGTTCATTCGCACTGGGGAACACGTCGTGCTTACCCGCTGCAGACCCCGCAGGAGCTCGCCCAGCAGCGGGCGACCTGGAACTCTGAGCCGCGTTACCACACCGAAGCCGAGATGGCGGCTTACTTTCGCGAAAGCGGAGTTCGAGCCATCCTCGATTTAGGCTATGCCAAATTCCGCCCGCTCGAAGAGCTGCGCTCGCTACACGACTACGCTTTCGCGACGGAGGCGGCGCACTCCGACGTCATCCTCGGACATTGGATCCACATTGATCCGCCCCGTGCCGGTCCCGACGGGGTCAAGGAGCTGAGGCGCTGCATCGACAAGAGGATCGGCTTTCTCGGCTACGCCGTGTCTGCGTCACTGTCCCCGCCGGCGAGCGAACCGGACTACCAACCCTATTATGACCTCTGCATCGAGGCCGGCATCCCGGCCTTGATCTTTGTCGGCACAACCGGTCTCGGCGCCGGCTTACCTGGCGGCGACGGCGTCGTTCTCGAGCATTGCCACCCACGCCATCTCGATCTCGTTGCCGCACGCAATCCCGAGCTCAAGCTCGTTGCGGCGCGTCCAGGTTGGCCGTGGCAGGCCGAAGTGATCGCAGTCCTCTTGCACAAGCGCAATATCTGGTACGAGTTGCACGGCTGGTCGCCGAAATATCACACTGCCGAGCTCAAACACGAGATCCCACGTCGGCTCAAGGATCGCATCCTGTTCGGGGGCGACTATCCGCTTTTCTCCTACGAGCGTCTGGTTAAGGACTGGCACGCCGAGGGCTACCCGCCCCAGGTTCTCGAACAGGTGTTCTTTGCGAATGCGGAGCGCTTCCTGCCCGAGGTCGGCTTCAAGGGACGGATTTAAAATGGATTTAGGCCTCTATGGTAAGGTCGCCATCGTCGGCGGTGCCAGCATGGGGATCGGCTATGGTATCGCTCACCAACTCGCTGCCGAAGGGGCAAAGCTCGTCATCACGGCGCGTCGCGATCCGCGATTGTCTGAGGCCGCGGACAGGATTTGTGCACAGACAGGCGCCGAGGTCCTACCCGTCCTCGCCGACTGTCGCAAGGCCGAGGATTGTGCACACGTCGTCGAAGCGGCGCTCAGCCGGTTCGGCGGTATCGACAGTGTCGTCAACAACGACGGTGCCCCACCCCTGGGAGCGCTCGCGAGCTTCGACGATACGGCCTGGGCTAAGGCGGTCGAGCAGAACCTCATGTACGTGGTGCGCATGACGCGCGCCGCCGTTCCACACCTCAAGGCTCGCGGTGGCGGCGGCATCTTAAACATCACCGCCATCTCCGCTCTCCAACCAATGGCAGGCTTCGGCCTATCGGTCGCGACTTGGGGCGGTGTTATCGGCTTTGCCAAGACACTGTCGCTGGAGCTGGCTCGCGACAATATTAATGTCAATACCGTATGCCCGGGCTACATCGAGACACAGCGGCTGGAGAAGGTCTTTGCCGCTGAAGGTCAGGACCCAAGCGGCGTGCGCCGCAATCTTGAGGCGGAAGTGCCGATGGGACGCATCGGCACGGTCGAGGACATTGCCGGCATCGTCGCCCTGCTGGTGTCACCGCGGGGCCGCTACATCACCGGCACGGCGATTCAGGTTGATGGCGGCCTGTTGCGCGCAGTTCGCTGAGGAGCGCACCACTATGACCTTCACTACCCTGGTAAAACCGCACCTTGCCGAGCGCTGGCAGCAGCAGAGACAGTGGGGCAACGAGACATTCTTCGATATTCTTGCCCGACGGGCCCAGCTTCATCCTGAGCGTGAGGTGTTCGTCGACGCGCAAGAGCGCATTACCTACGCCGCGCTTAAGCACAAGGTTGAGCGGTGTGCCGCCTTCCTGCGCCACATTGGCATCCGGCGCGGTGACGTTGTCACTATCCAACTGCCAAACCGCATCGCCTTTCCCGTCGTCTTCTTTTCGCTCGAGCTGATCGGGGCGATCGCCAACAAGGTGAACCCGGACTTCCGCCTGCGGGAGCTCGACTACATCCTCCGCTTCTCGGGGAGTCGCGCCCTCGTCTGTCCTGCCAGCTTCAAGGGCTTCGACTACCTGGGCATGGCCCGTCAATTGCGGGATGCCATTCCAGAGCTCGAGCATGTGCTGGTGACGGACGGCGGTGGTGCTCGGGAATGGAACCTGGAGCAGGGCATCGCTGAAAGCCAGGCGCTTC
>DATFVO010000211.1:0-11601 GCA_035260265.1 Methyloceanibacter sp. | reverse complement strand
GAGGTGGACTATGCAGGATTGGCGCTTCGGCCGCCTGCCCGCATCGTTGCCAATCTGCCTTACAGCGTCGCGACACCTCTTCTCGTCAGCTGGCTAAAGACCGAGCCCTGGCCGCCATGGTTCGACAGACTCGTGCTCATGTTCCAGCGCGAGGTCGCCGAGCGGATCGTGGCCAAGCCTGGCGGCAAGGACTACGGGCGTCTCGCCGTGCTGTCGCGGTGGCGCACCGAGCCGCGGATTCTTTTCACGCTGCCGGGCGCGGCGTTTACGCCCAAACCCCAGGTCGACTCCGCCCTGGTCGAGCTTGTGCCAAAGGCGATGCCCGAGCCAGCTTGCAATGTGGATCAGTTGGAAAGAGTCACGGCGGCGGCCTTTGGCCAAAGGCGCAAAATGCTGCGCTCATCGCTTCGGCAACTCGCGCCAGACAGCGAGAGGCTTCTGGTGAGGCTTGGCATCGAGCCGACGGCGCGGGCGGAAGAGCTTCCTGTCGCCGACTTTTGCAGGATAGCCAACGCGCTCGCCCAGAAGCGGAGCTAGAGCTCGGAGAGCAAATTCTGCACGAAGTCCTTGAGGCCAGTGAGGCGGGTACGGCGCAGGCGCTCCGCAGTGAGGATGGCGCGGATTGCCGCCACTGACCGGCCAACGTCGTAATTGACTACGACATAGTCGTACTCGGTCCAATGCTGGATCTCGTTGCTTGCGCCGAGCATCCTGCGGCGCACGATCTCGGGAGGGTCCAGAGCGCGCACATTGATGCGCTGCTCGAGATCCGCCGCGGTCGGCGGCAGAATAAAGACGGTAACCACGTCGTCTTTTGCCTTGGTGCGCAAGCTCGCAGCGCCCTGCCAATCCACATCGAATAATACATCACGCCCTTCTGCCAGCGCCTGCTCCACGGGCTTCCGCGTGGTGCCGTAATAGTTGTCGAACACCACTGCCCACTCCAGGAACTCGCCTTGATCGCGCATCCTGGTAAAGGCGTCGTGGTTCACAAAGTGGTAGTCCTTGCCGTCTCTCTCGCCTTTGCGCTTCTTGCGCGTGGTGTGGGAGACCGATATCTCGATGTCCTTGTCTTCCTCGAGCAGCTTGCGGGCAATCGTGGTCTTGCCCGCGCCGGAGGGCGACGACAGCACCAGCATGAGTCCCTTTCTGGCGATGTCGGTCTCCCCCATGCTTTTAAGCCTCACTCGATGTTCTGGACCTGCTCGCGCAGCTGGTCGATCACAGTCTTGAGCTCAATCCCGGTGCGGCTGATCTCGATGTCAGAGGCCTTCGAGCAGATGGTGTTGGCCTCGCGATTGAACTCTTGGGCTAGGAACTCGAATTTGCGGCCGACCGGCTGGCTGCTCTCGATGAGCTCGTTCGCCGCCGCCAAGTGGGCGCGCAGGCGGTCGAGCTCTTCCTGGATGTCGGCCTTTGCGGCGAGCAAGAGAGCTTCCTGATGCAGCCGCTCAGGGTCTAGTCCAGCGCTCGCCTCGGCCAGCCGCGCGATCTGCTCGCTAAGGCGCGCGGAAATCGCCCCAGGCTGGCGGGCCGCAGCTCCCTCTGCGCGATCGACAAGCGCGGCAATGGTCGCAAGTTGCTTCGATATCACCGCCTGAAGACGCTCGCCCTCAGCCTCGCGTGCGCTCACGAGCTCATCGAGCACGCTGGCAAGGCCTGTTAGCAGTGCGTGGTTGAGCGCGACTTCGGCTTCCTCGCTCTCCTGGGGCTCAGCCGCTTCGACTACGCCTCGCATCGCGAGCAACGTGTCGAGGCGCGGCGCCTTGAGATCGGTCAGAGCTTGCGCCCGCTCGGCCACGGCTTGCGCTTGTGCCAGCGCCGCCTCGTTCAGACGAATCTCGGTCTTTCCGGCTTCGCGTCTGACGCCGAGGTTCAGGGTGCAGTTGCCTCGGGCAAGCTTCTCTTGGGCCAGATTTCGCGCCTTGATCTCGAGCCCTTCGAAACCCAACGGGACGCGGAGGCGAAGCTCAAGATTGCGGCCATTGACACTCCGCGCCTCCCAGTACCAGTTCGTATTCCCATGCACGCCATCGGCGCGGGCGAAGCCGGTCATGCTCTTGAGGGTCATCTGGTGGTTAGGCCTTGCGACGTCGCGGAGCGAATTTAAGCCTTGCCGCTTATACGCCGAGTCGCAAGCCTTTTAGGCCGGCGCGGCCTAGCGTCTGGGGTTACGGAGGGGCTTAGGCGGCATCTCGTCATCCGGAGCGCCTTCAGGGGAAAACGGATTCTGCGCCGCGCTAAGGGCATCCGGATCTGCCAAGGATCCCGCCGCAGAGGGGTCTGCTGCGATCACCGTTGAGCCGCCCTTGGCCACCGCTGTTCCTGCGGCTTTGGGCTGCGTGCCTGAAGCGCCGCCCGGAACGAGCTTGGGGGCGGACGCAGTTACGCCTTGCGCTTCGGCTGTGCCAGTCATTGCACCCTCGCCTTGGGCCTCAGCGGCAGCTTGAGCCGCGGCCTCCTCGGCCTCTTTCTCGCGGATTTCGCGCTCAACGACCCGCCACTTAGCGACATTCTTATTATGCTCCTCGAGCGTTGCCGCAAACACGTGCCCGCCTGTGCCGTCGGCAACGAAATAGAGGTCCTTAGTCTTGGTTGGCTTCAGCACAGCCTCGATCGAAGCGCGGCCGGGACAGGCAATCGGGGTCGGCGGCAAGCCATTGATTTTGTAAGTGTTATAAGGCGTCTCGCGATCGAGCTCATCCTGTTGAATCGGATGATCGAGAACCGCCTTGCCACCCACCAAACCGTAGATGATGGTCGGATCCGATTGCAGCCGCATGTTCTTTCTGAGCCGGTTCTGGAACACATTGGCGATGTGCGGACGCTCGTCGGCGCGGCCGGTTTCTTTCTCCACGATCGAGGCAAGGATCACCGCCTCTTCCGGCGTGCTAACCACGATGTTGTCATCGCGCTCTTGCCAGATTTTGGCGAGGAACTTCGCCTGCGCCGCCCGCATGCGATCGATGATGTCCTGCCGCGTGTCGTTCTTGCCGAACTTGTAGGTGTCGGGCAGCAGTGTTCCCTCGGGGGGAATCTCAGCAATGTCGCCGTGGAGATCGGGATTGGCTCTGAGCTTGCCGACGATCTGCTGGGTGGTCAGTCCCTCGGGAAACGTGACCTTATGCTCGATCGACTTGCCCTCGACCAGCGTATCGAGCACCTGTCGCATACTCGCATATTTGGGAAATTCATATTCGCCGGCTTTGAGGCTGCCCGTCCCCTTCAGATACATGAAATAGATGATGCTGGTCATGAAGACTCGCCGGTCATTGATTACGCCGTCGCGTTCGAGGCGCTCGGCAATAGCGCTGACGCCCTCGCCTCTCGGGATGGCGATCACCGTTGAAGTAGGAAGCGGACCTGGCTTGTCGAATTGCACCTTGACCCAATAGAAGCCGCCCACAAACAGACAGGCCAAGATAAAGAAGAAGGTGAACAGGCCGTCGAGCATCCCGAGGAAGGGATGCTGGTTTGGCTCAGGCTCGTCATGGTCGGGCGGCTCAGGTGGACGGATCGGCTCGAGTGCCTCGATTGGGCTCCGGGGAAGGACCGTGGCCATCTGCCGGCCAGTGGGCGCTGGGCGGTCGAGATCCTCGTTGTCGTTTGCCGTTCCCGAAAAATCGCTCGTCAACGACATGGCAACTTTGCCCTGCGGATAACCCTAACCAATTGACGGCGAAATATGGCGAAAGGGAGGTTCGCCCATCCGGTGAGCACCGGCGATCAAGCGTCGCAACGGCGAAGGATCAACGAGGCGTTAGTCCCTCCGAATCCGAAGGAATTCGAGAGCACGGTGTCGATCGTCCGCCGCCTCGCCTGGTGCGGCACGAGGTCGATCGCAGTGGCAACCGAAGGATTGTCGAGATTGAGCGTCGGCGGCGCCAGATTGTCGCGAATGGCAAGAGCGGAAAAGATCGCCTCGACCGCACCCGCCGCTCCGAGCAGGTGGCCAATCGCCGATTTCGTCGAGGACATCGAGACTTTGCCTGCGGCGTTGCCGAATAGCCTCTCGACCGCGGCAAGCTCGATCTCGTCACCCATCGGGGTTGAGGTCCCGTGCGCATTGATATAGTCGATATCGGCCGACTCGATCCCAGCCCGCTTCACCGCCGCGACCATGCAGCGATAGGCACCGTCGCCGTCTTCTGCCGGCGCAGTGATGTGGAAAGCATCGCCGGACAGGCCATAGCCGATGACCTCGGCATAGACGCGCGCGCCGCGAGCCCTGGCATGCTCAAGCTCCTCCAGCACCACCACGCCAGCGCCTTCGCCCATCACGAACCCGTCGCGGTCGCGATCATAAGGCCGCGACGCGCGCTCAGGCTGATCGTTGAAATTGGTGGAGAGCGCACGGCAGGCGGCGAAGCCAGCGATGGCGAGGCGGCAAACGGGAGACTCGGTGCCTCCGGCGAGCATCACGTCGGCATCGCCAAGCGCAACGAGGCGTGAGGCGTCGCCGATGGCGTGCGCACCGGTCGAGCAAGCGGTGACCACGGCGTGGTTAGGGCCTTTGAGGCCGTGCTCGATGGACACATAACCCGCCGCAAGATTGATCAGGCGCCCGGGAATGAAGAACGGGCTCACCCGGCGCGGTCCCTTCTCGGCAAGGAGCAGCGACGTCTTCTCGATACCCTGCAACCCTCCAATGCCGGAGCCGATGAGGACACCGGTGCGGATCTGGTCCTCATAGGCAGTAGGCTTCCACCCGGCATCCTTCAGCGCCTGGGTCGCCGCCGACATCGCGTAGATGATGAACTCGTCGACCTTGCGCTGCTCCTTGGGCTCCATCCAGTCGTTGGCATTGAAGGTGCCGTCGGAGCCATCCCCGTGCGGAACCTGACAGGCGATCTGGCAGGTGAGATCGGAGACGTCGAAATTCTCGATGCGGCGGGTTGCGCTCTTGCCAGCGGTCAGGCGTTCCCAGGTTGTCTCGTAGCCACAACCAAGCGGAGAGACGAGACCCAAGCCTGTGATGACGACACGTCGCATCGCGCCTTCGTGATCCTCAAGGGATCCAGTTGTCGAGCCGTTTGGGCTTACTTCTTTATGTCAAGACGGTGCGATTTGGGCCCTGCGCGCATTCGCGTCAAGCAGCGGTATTCTTCTCCAGGAACTTGATCGCGTCGCCGACGGTGAGGATGGTCTCGGCCGCATCGTCAGGGATCTCACAGCCGAACTCCTCCTCAAATGCCATGACCAGCTCGACGGTGTCGAGGCTGTCGGCCCCAAGGTCGTCGATGAAGCTTGCATTCTCGGTGACCTTGTCGGCCTCAACCCCGAGGTGCTCCACCACGATCTTCTTAACGCGCTCCGAGATATCGCTCATTTCCGTCTCACCGTCCCTGCTCTACAGTCAAAAGGCCTCGCACGTCCCCCCGAGCTTGCGGCTCACGGCCTAACATATCCCCGAGCGGTAAGTTACGAAGGTTGATCGCGGCGGGATTGTCTTTTGTCAAGCCCCCACGGAGCGGCCGTTTGGGTACCATACTTTACCAGCCTTTGCCAGAAGCCCGGACCGCGGGAAAAACCCTTGCCAAATCCGCTGAAGCTATTGCCCCAAGCCTTTGCCTTTCAAGGCTTACACCATGACCATGCCGCCGTTGATGTGCATCGTCTCACCGGTGACATAGGAGGCCTCGGAACTCGCGAAGAAGACCACTCCGGCAGCTACGTCCTCGGGCTTGCCGAAGGTCTGGGCTGGAATCGCGGCGGCAATACCCTCGACCTGTTTCTCCGTCAAGGCATCGGTCATCGGAGTCTTGATGAAGCCCGGCGCAATCGCGTTGGCAGTAATGCCCCGGCTCGCCACCTCGCGGGCGAGCGACTTCGTCATGCCCACGAGGCCAGCCTTTGACGCGGCGTAGTTCGGTTGCCCCGGGTTCCCAAGCACGCCGGAGATCGAGGCGATGTTGACGATGCGCCCATAGCGGCGCCGCATCATGCCTCGCAGGATACCGCGCGTCAGGACGAACACCGAGGTGAGGTTGACGAGAATGACGTCGTCCCATTCCTCGTCCTTCATGCGCATGAAGAGGTTGTCGTGTGTGATGCCGGCATTGTTCACGAGAATATCCGTCTGGCCGAGCGTCTTTTCTGCGTCTTCAGCAAGCTTGGTGACCGCCTGTCGGTCGCGTAGGTCGCAAGGCATCACGAACACGCGCGAACCGAGCTCGGCGGCGACTGCATCGAGCTTCGCATTGTTGGTGCCGGAGATCGCCACGGTTGCGCCCTGTCGATGCAGCGCCTTGGCAACTGCGCCCCCGATGCCGCCGGAAGCGCCAGTGACGAGCGCTGCCTTGCCTGTCAGGTCGAACATATGACGCTCTCCTCTCCTAAGGACCGCCTACGCTGCCAGCGCGGTTGAAGCGGCTTCGATCTCCTCCGGCGTGCCGATGCTTCGCGCATCGATGCCATCGAAGCGCCGCGCGATGCCGGTCAGCACGCGCCCGGCCCCCACTTCATAGACTGTGCCGACACCATTCGTCTTGAGATACAGCATTGTCTCCCGCCATCTCACCAGACGCGTGACTTGTTCGACCAATCGTGCCCTGATGGCATCGGGTTCGGTGATCGATGCGGCGAGCACATTCGCGACCACCGGAACCGCGGGTGTTTCGATCTTCACGCTAGCCAAAGCTTCCCGCATCACGTCCGCCGCCGGCTGCATGAGCGCGCAGTGGAACGGTGCGCTCACCGGCAGCAGCACGGCACGGCGCGCTCCGAACTTGGGGGCGAGCGCGACGGCGCGGTCGATCGCCGACTTGGTACCAGAGATCACCACCTGTCCCGGCGCATTGTCGTTAGCGGCAGCACAGACCTCGCCCTGCGAGGCTGCTTTGGCGAGCTCTTGCGCCCTCCCGAGGTCGGCGCCGAGCAGCGCGGCCATCGCTCCCTCGCCCACCGGTACTGCTTCTTGCATGGCGCGGCCGCGTGTCTTCAAAAGCCGCGCTGTGTCCGCAAGAGTGAGGGCGCCGGCCGCGGCAAGCGCCGAGTATTCGCCGAGCGAATGGCCGGCGACATAGACGATGTTGCCCTTAAGCGTCAGCCCCTTCTCGCCGAGAACCCGCATCGCCGCGAGCGACACCGCCATCAACGCAGGCTGCGCGTTCTCGGTGAGGGTCAACTCGTTCTCGGGCCCATCCCACATCAGTCGCGATAAATTTTGCTCGAGAGCAGCATCAACCTCATCGAAAACGGCGCGTGCCTCGGGATAAGTCTTCGCGAGCTCGGCACCCATGCCGACGGCTTGGCTCCCTTGACCAGGAAAAATAAGGGCGATGCTCATCAAGCGCGGTCATCTCGATGTGGCGGAAGATGCGGCAAAGACACTGTTTCAATCTTTTCTGTCAAGCGGAGCTCGATGGGCGTTGGAGCCTCTCGCGAGGCAAGCGGCAAAAGCGCGCGAGCCTCAAGAAATCGAAGATAAAGGGACTTCTCGCGGATTCCCTCATGCTAGAACAAGACCCTGCAGGCAAAACCTCAACAAGATCTCTAGGGAGTCATTCATGAAACGCCCCATTATCATTGGCGCCCTGGTCGCCTCTGCCGCGGTGACGAGCGCGAGCCTTTCGCTCCTCGCCGCCGAACCGGAGACCTGGCCCTGGAAATCGAAGCTCCCACCTAATCCCGCCCTCGTTGAGCTTTCCTCAGTCGACGGGGTGTCCGTCGTCATCAACAAGTCGGACCAGCCGACTGTCGCCATCACGGTAAATGCGTCGGCCCCCTCGCCGGGCTTCAGCGAATTTCAACTTGCGCCGCGCATCGGCGATCCAAAGGATGTTATTTTCTCCTTCGACGCCAAGGGCCGGCCGTCCCAAGACCTGACCAAGCAAGAAACCACGCCGGTTACCTTCACCCTTGAATACAAGGACGCGCCTATCGACAAAGTCGGGGTAGTCGAGGTCTACGGTGAGGCCAATTGCAAGGCGTTCTCAGTGACTGACAATAAAGAGACCGAGTGCATGGCGAAATCCATGCCGCAATAGTCGCCAGGCGCTTCTCCCAGCCCTTGCAAACAGCCTGCGAAGGCTTATAAGACCGCCACCAGCAACCGCTTCGGTCGGAGGCTGAACGGAGGACCGCTTTCGATGCGGCAGGCTAGAACGCCGACCTCCCGTGTCTCCGCTCTCTGGGTCGTCACTTGGGCCTTTCCTTCTGAATCGCCTAGGCGAGGCTTCGCGCCGGAGCAAGGAAGAAGGAAAGGCATCTCATGCCTCTATACGAACACGTTTTCCTCGCGCGGCAGGATATCTCCGCGCAGCAGGTCGACGGTCTTCTGCAGAGCTTTCGCTCGATCCTCGAAGAGCGCGGCGGTCAGGTCGGCAAGACCGAATATTGGGGGCTGAAGTCCCTTGCCTACCGCATCAAGAAGAACCGCAAGGCGCACTATGCGCTGATGAATATCGACGCGCCACCTGAGGCCGTCACCGAGCTTGAGCGCCAGGAGCGGCTCTCCACCGACATCATCCGCTCCCTCACCGTAAGAGTGGATGAGCACGAGACCGGACCGTCGCCAATGATGCGCAGGGCCGAGCGCGACGAACGCGAAGGCAGGGGGGAGCGCGGCGAGCGCGATCGCGACGGGCGGCGCGGAGGCAGGCGCGACTTTCGTGACCGCGACCGAGACCATGGACCGCGTGAGGCGCGCGATGACACTGAGGCGCAGAATGGCGATATCACCGAAGGCGAGGAGGATTCCTGATGAGCATGACGCAGCTCCAGGCGCGCAGGCCCTTCTACCGCCGACGCAAGACCTGCCCGTTCTCGGGTGATAAGGCGCCCAAGATCGACTACAAGGACGTGAAGTTGTTGCAGCGCTACGTGTCCGAGCGCGGCAAGATGGTTCCGAGCCGGATCACCGCAGTTTCGGCCAAGAAGCAGCGCGAGCTTGCTCGTGCTATCAAGCGCGCCCGCTTCCTCGGCCTTCTGCCCTATCTTATTCAGTAGGGGTTCAAATAAGGAACTCGGGCTTAGGCTCTATGCAAAGTTGGGGAGGACAAGCCCTCCCCTAACCGCTCTTCAAAGGAACGGGACAGCGAGATAGCGATGCCAATTTCGCTCATCATCGGCGCAGGCTCAGGCCTCGTATCGGCGGCGCTGTTTGCTTCCGCCTCGACGGCAACCTCGCTCGCCGGACTCCTGTTCTATCTCGCGCCGCTCCCGCTTTGCCTTGCTGGTCTCGGCTGGGGCGGAATGGCGGCGCTGTTATCTGCACTCACCGGTACCGTGGTCATTGCGGCCAGCCTCGGTGCCGCCACCGCCGCTGTCTTCGCACTGTCGATCGCGGCGCCGACCGCGCTTCTTACCCATCTTGCGCTTCTGTCCCGTCCTGCGGCCACGCCTAACGGCCAGGTGGTTGGGGCGCTCGAATGGTATCCGCCGGGTCGCATCATCGGCTGGGCAGCGCTGATCGCCGGGCTCCTCGCCGGCATCCTCGTGCTCACCATCGGCTACGACCAGGAAGCCTATCGCGACACGATTCGTCAGATCCTCGAGCACAGCACACTGAAGGAACTCGACCGCAACGGCACGGTCTTCACCGAGGAGGCGATCGCGAGCCTTTCCAGCGTGCTGGCGAGAGCCCTGCCCGCTGCCTTTGCCGTCATCTGGCTCACCATCACCTTGTTTAATCTGTGGATTGCGGCACTCATTGTTGACGCCTCGGGACGCGCGCTGCGGCCCTGGCCGGACCTTCGCGGCTTCGAGCTGCCGAATGCGCTTGTGCCAATCTTCGCGGGTGCGCTCGCAGCCTCCTTCTTGCCCGGGCTGCCTGGTTTGCTCGCCACCGGACTCGCCGGCGCCCTGCTATTCGCCTACGTGTTGCAAGGGCTCGCAGTGATCCACCTCTATAGCCGAGGGCTCCCGTTCCGCGCCGTTTTGCTCACGGCCATCTATCTCGGAATTTTGCTGTTGGGCTGGGTCGCCCTCGTTGTCGCTATCCTGGGCCTTGCCGAGCCTTTGCTCGGCTTGCGCCAGCGCGGGCAGCCACCCACCAGCGGTGGAACAAGCTGATAAAAGGAGCCTCTAACATGCAAGTCATCCTGCTTGAGCGCATCGGGCGCCTCGGACAAATGGGCGACGTCGTCAACGTCAAGGACGGCTTCGCCCGCAACTATCTTCTCCCTCAAGGCAAGGCGCTCCGCGCCACGGAGGCCAATCGCAAGCGCTTCGAGTGCGAGCGCGCGCAGCTTGAGGCGCGCGACCTCGAGCTAAAATCAGAGGCGCAAACCGTCTCCGCCAAGCTTGATGGACAGAACTTCATCATCATCCGCCAGGCAGGTGAAACCGGCCAGCTTTACGGCTCCGTCTCGACCCGCGACGTCGCTGCCGCCGTGACTGAAGGTGGCTTCTCCGTCGAACGGCGCCAAGTGATGCTCGACAAGCCGATCAAGTCGCTCGGCCTGCATGAGATCCGGGTCACGCTGCACCCCGAGGTCGTGCCTCATATCATGGTCAATGTGGCTCGTTCTGCCGACGAAGCGGCGCGCCAAGCCCGCGGCGAGGACGTGAGCCGCGCGCTCACTGAGGCCGAGGAGGATGCAGAGGCGGTGAGGATTGCCGCTGCGGCGCTCTTTGAGGAAGGGGCGCCCGCCGAGCTCACTGGCGAGGCGGAGGCCGAAGAAGAAGCATCAGAATAGGCTTTACGTTGGGACGGAGGCCTAATCCAGAGTCTCAAGGAACTCTGCTGGCTGACGATTGTGTTGCGCGACGCAACTTTCTAAGATGCGGTGAGTTCCTAGTCTTCCTGAGCCCACGGGTTGGAGGCCCTGGTTCAGAGTTAGTACTGCGATGTTCCGCCCGCTCCGCTATATCCTCGACCGGCTTATCACGACAGGCGATCTCAACCTGATCGACGCCGACGATCGCAACTATGGCTTCGGAGACCATAGCGGTCCTCCGGTTGTGGCGCGTATCGCCGACAAATGGACGGAGATTAGGCTCGCGCTCAACCCCATGCTCGCCATCGGGGAGGCCTATATGGACGGCCGCCTGATCATCGAGCAGGGCACCATCTACGATCTTCTCGAAATCATCCTGAAAAATCTTGCAGCGATACGCTGGCCGCCCTGGCTAAAGCTGATCGACGACGCGCGTTCTCTCACAAGGCCGCTCCAGAACTATAATCCGGTCCGCCGCGCGAAACGCAACGTCGCCCATCATTACGACCTCGACGGCAGCCTTTACGACCTCTTCCTTGACGCTGACCGGCTATATTCGTGCGCCTATTTCGAGACTGACAGGACGCCGCTCGACGAGGCGCAGGCTGCAAAGAAACGCCACCTCGCCGCCAAGCTCAATCTTCGCGATGGCCTCAAGATCCTCGATATCGGCTCAGGATGGGGCGGGCTCGCGCTCTATCTCGCCCAGACTGCTCATGTCGAAGTGACCGGCATCACCTTAAGCGACGAGCAGCTCAAGATCTCACGGGAGCGGGCGCGCGCAATGGGGCTTTCGCTTGCCGTCAAGTTCGAGCTTTGCGATTATCGGAACCTCGAAGGCAAGTTCGACCGCATAGTTTCGGTCGGCATGTTCGAGCATGTCGGGACAACGCACTACCGAAGCTTCTTCGACAAGATCGGCAAGCTGCTTGGTGACGAC
>DATFVO010000210.1:0-3398 GCA_035260265.1 Methyloceanibacter sp. | reverse complement strand
TTTCAAATTTCAGCATCGATTCCGACGCATCCAGTCCACGCGCCTGCTTCCAGTTCAGCGAGAGTCTGCCGAAGCGCACCGACTTCTCGCCCTATGTTGCGGTCTCAGGCGAGGACAAGCCCGCGCTGTCGGTCGAAGACCAGCAGCTCTGTGTCGAGGGACTACAGCACGGCGAGACTTACGCCATCACGCTCCGCGCCGGGCTCCCTTCCACCGTCGGTGAGGACCTGCTGAAGGACGCCGCGTTCAATATCTATGTGCGCGATCGCAGCCCGTCGGTGCGTCTTGCCGGCAAGGCCTATGTGCTGCCGAAGACGGGCCAGCAGGGCATCCCGCTTATCACCGTCAACACCGACAAGGTCAAGGTCACGATCTATCGCATCGGCGACCGCAACCTGCTCGACAACGTGCTCGGCTACGACTTCGAGCGCAATCTCTACAGCTACAGCCTCAACGACATCGCCGACCAGAAGGGCGAGAAGGTGTGGACTGGCGAGCTCAAGGTGGAGAAGGAGCTCAACCAGGAGATCGCCACCGCCTTCCCGATCATGGAAGCCGTGCCGCAGATGCAGCCCGGCGTCTATCTGCTCGCGGCGCAGCCCGGCAACGCGGGAAGCGACGAGTACGGAGAGCGCACCACCCAGTGGTTCATTGTTTCAGACCTCGGGCTCACCGCCTATTCAGGGACTGACGGCATCCATGCCTTCATCAACTCGCTCGCGTCGACGGCTCCGGTCGGCGATGTCGAGATTAGGCTGCTTGCGCGCAACAACGAGGTGCTCGCAGTCAAGAAGACCGACGCTAACGGCGCCGCCGCCTTCGAGCCTGGGCTTTCCCGCGGTGAAGGCGGGCTTGCGCCTGCCATGCTTGTGGCATCTGTCGCTGCCGGCGATTACGCCTTCCTCAATCTGACCAGCCAGGCCTTTGACTTGACCGACCGCGGCGTCGCCGGGCGCGACGTGCCGCAAAAACTCGACGCGTTCACCTTCACCGAGCGCGGCGTCTATCGCACGGGAGAGACCGTGCATGTGACCACGCTGCTCCGTGACGCTGCCGGCATCGCCGTTCCAGACGTCGATCTGACGCTGGTGATTGAGCGGCCTGACGGCGTCGAATACCGGCGGAGAGTCGTTCCGGATCAAGGCATTGGCGGCCGCTCGTTCGACGTGCCGATCATCTCCTCGGCGCCCACGGGTACGTGGCGCGTCGCCGTCTATTCCGATCCTAAGGGCACCTCGATCGGCGAGACGACTTTCCTCGTCGAAGACTATGTGCCGGATCGGCTCGAGGCCGATCTCACCACCAAGGCGACCAGCATCTCGCCGTCCTCCCCAGCGGAGGTCACCATCGAAGGACGCTTCCTCTACGGCGCGCCGGCATCGGGACTCGATCTTGAAGGCGAGGTGAACATCGCCAAGGCCGAAGAGAGGCCCGGCTATGCCGGTTACCTGTTCGGCCTGAACGCAACGGACGAAGCGGATCAGGACGACGTCGGCACCGAGAGCATCCCGCTTGCCAACCTGCCGCAGACCGACGCTGAAGGCAAGGCGACATTCACCGTCAATCTCGACAAAGTGCCGGCGTCGACCAAGCCGCTAGAGGCAAACATCGTCGTGCGTCTGGCCGAGCCGGGTGGCAGAGCGATCGAGCGCAAGCTCACGCTGCCCGTCACTCCCGAGGCCGACATGATCGGCGTGAAGCCGCTCTTCTTCGGCCGCTCGCTCAACGACAATGACACGGCAAATTTCGACGTGGTAATGGTCGCTGCCGACGGCAAGCAGGTCGACGCCAAAGGTCTCAAATGGCAACTGCTAAGCATCGAGTCGAAATATCAGTGGTATCGCTCGAACGGCTATTGGAACTACGAGCCGATCAAGGTGACGCGGCGGGTCGCTGACGGCACGATCGATATCGCTGCCGGCACGCCGGGCAAGATCTCGGTCCCCGTGACATGGGGCCGTTACCGGCTGGAAGTTGCGAGTCCCGACCCGACCGGCCCTGAGACTACGGTCGGCTTCGACTCTGGCTGGTACGCCGAAGCCTCTGCCTATATGCCAGACCTTCTCGAGATCGCGCTCGACAAGCCGGAATATAAGCCGGGCGACACCATGACTGTCGCAGTCACTGCGCGGAGTGCGGGCAAAGTGACGCTCGCGGTGATCGGTGATCGGCTGATCACAACCTCGACGACTGACGTGCAGCCAGGCGTGGTCAAACTTCCGCTTATCGTGGGCGACGACTGGGGCACCGGCGCTTATGTGCTTGCCACGTTGCGCCGCTCCCTCGACGAGACCGCCAAGCGCATGCCCGGCCGCGCCATCGGCGTGCAGTGGTTCAGCGTCGACAGGCAGGCGCATACCATCGGCGTCGCCATGAACCTGCCGGCTCTGATCCGGCCTGAGACGACGCTGCGCGTGCCGGTCAAACTGTCCGGCCTCTCCCCGAACGAGGATGCGCGCATGGTGGTCTCGGCCGTCGATGTCGGCATCCTCAATCTCACCAATTACAAAGTGCCCGACCCCGAGGAGTATTATCTCGGCCAGCGCAAGCTCTCCGCCGAAATCCGCGATCTGTACGGTCAGTTGATCGACGGCATGCAGGGTACCAAGGGCGCCATCCGCACAGGCGGCGATGGTGGCGGAGGCGAGCTGCAAGGAAGTCCGCCGGCCCAGCCGCCGCTTGCGCTTTATTCCGGCATTGTGAGCGCGGGTGCAGACGGCACCGCCGAGGTCAACTTCGCCATTCCCGCCTTCACCGGCACCGTGCGGGTGATGGCGGTGGCGTGGAGCAACGACAAAGTCGGTTATGGCTCCGGCGACGTGGTGGTGCGCGATCCCGTGGTGGTCACCGCCATCCTGCCGCGCTTTCTGCTGCTTGGCGACAAGTCGACCTTGAGACTCGACCTCGACAATGTCGAAGGCGCGACCGGCAGCTACAAAGTCACGGTCACCACCGATAATCCGCTGAGCATTGAGAACGGCGACCAGACTTTGAACCTCGAGGCGAAGAAGCGCGGCGCCGTCACCGTGCCAGTCTCGGCGGTTGGGTTCGGCACTGGCACCATCGGGCTCGCCGTGACCGGGCCCGAAGGCTTTACGCTCGCGCGCCAATACGAGCTCGCGGTCAAGCCGTCGACGCAAGTTCTCGCGCGCCGCACGGTGAAGCCGCTTGGACCAGGCCAGAGCCTCAGCCTGTCGAGCGACGTGTTCGCGGACCTCGTGCCGGGAACCGGCAAGGTCTCGCTGTCGGTAACACCCTCTGCCGCGCTCGACGTCGCGACGCTGCTCGCGGCTCTTGATCGCTACCCCCTCGGCTGCACCGAGCAGATCGTGAGCCAAGCACTGCCGCTGCTCTACGTGAATGAGCTCTTGCTCGACGCTCAGCTTGCGGTCGATGCC
>DATFVO010000209.1:0-3346 GCA_035260265.1 Methyloceanibacter sp. | reverse complement strand
GCTGCGGTGATGGAGGAGCTCGGCATCGACCTTTCGAGCCACAAGCCGATGTCGCTCGAAGAGCTCGAAGATACCTCCTTCGACCTGATCGTGACTTTGGCGCCGGAGGCCCACCACCAGGCGCTCGATCTCGTCCGCAACTATGCAGTGGATGTCGAATATTGGCCGACTCTGGATCCCACACTTACGACCGGCAACCGCGAACAAATCCTGCAAGCCTACCGGGCAGTACGCGACGGATTGTTCGCCAAGATCAAGACGCGCTTCCCTCTGACCGCTGCGCCTTCGGTCTAGCTTGAGGAATGGACCCTCGATCCTGAGGCGCAAAAAGACCTCGGCCGGGGGGCAGACCCCCAGCCGAGGTTGGCAACTGCAGTGTTAGAAGATTAGGCGCCTAGATCGTCGATACGATCAAGTCGTTGGCGTCCGCCCAAAGCTACTTGAGCGGTGTCGTCGCCACGGCCTTCTCGTGATGGCCGAAACAGCCGCCGAGCCCAACCGTCGCTGTGATGGCGATGGCAATAGCCAGTAAGACACGCATGGATCAATCCCCCGTTTCGCTCGTTTGTAGCTCCCCACTATAAAGAGTTTTGGAAAAAAACCTGTGACGTTTTGGTCACGGTAAGACTTAATCGTGCAAAGCGCCGGTTGAGGCCCCGGGGGTCTCGCATCGGGCGCCAGGGCCGCCTATTGCACAGTTCGCGATGGGGTCCCGGGTGCCCGAAACCCGCCGTTTCCAAACTTTCGCCACATCCGGCAGGGCGCCTTAGCGATAATTCCGTGCACTGTTGGCGAACTAGTCCCCTAGCCCATGCTTTCTTTAGAACTTGGAGTTGCGGCAGGGAATCAGGTTGCGCTGAGGACCGGGCCGTTCTGGGGGTGGACAGTGGGACGTCGGCATCAGAGGCACGGCACGCGACCGGTGCGCCGGGTGCGGCGCGCCGATTGCGCAGCGCAAGTCAAGACTCGACCCCGCACGATCACACGTCGGTTCGGACCGAGCGACCGCAAGTCTCTGCTGCTCTGCACCGCGCTCGCCTCGCATCATCGACGGCAATGTGGCGGGCACGACCGAAGTCGTGGTGGCCGACGCCAATAAAGGGCCAGGGGTGCTCAACAAAGAGGGCATCCCGGTCATCTTCGTGAACGGCCCCGGCGTGACCGGTGATGAGGTTCTTCTTGAAGAAGCCGATCGATACCGGCTTCTTCAATTACGACCTGTTCTTTAGGCCTACCGGAAGCAGCGTGTTCGAGCTCAGGAGCTTCTTGGGCGGTGCCTTCGACGGCATCGGCGGCAAGGCCGGCATGCGCGTCGCCTGGTAGAGCTCCGCCTGCGCAATTGCCGGAGGCGGGCCTGAAGCCCCCGGCTCAACCCCGCAATCGGCCTTGATTTTGCGCGTTTGCGCGACCATTCTCCCGCGAACTTCGATTGGGAAGGAGCCTAATGGCGAAGGAAGAGATGCTCGAATTTCCGGGAGTGGTGACGGAACTGCTCCCCAACGCCACGTTCAGGGTGAAGCTCGAGAACGAACACGAGATCATCGCCCACACGGCGGGACGAATGCGCAAGAACCGCATCAGGGTGCTTGCTGGCGACAAGGTTCTGGTTGAGATGACGCCCTATGATCTCACTAAAGGACGGATCACTTACCGCTTTAAGTAAGCTTAAGGCCCGCCTTCCCGGCGTAGCTAAGGCCGATAAGGGTGTGAAGCCGGAGCCGCCGCGCGCCAAGTCAACCCCCGCGACGGCGCCGGGCCAGCTTCCGCGCGCGACGCGGACGCGCGCCCTGCCGTCGAGCTTCAGACCCAAGCTTGTACTTGCCTCTGCCTCTCCCCGGCGCTTGGCGCTGCTCGAGCAGGTCGGCATCACGCCGGACGCGCTCCGCCCAGCCACCATCGACGAGAGCGTGACCAAGGGCGAGGTGCCGCGCCATATCGTGCGCAGGCTGGCCCGCGCAAAGGTGGAAGCCGCGCTGAAACTGATCCGCTCAGAGAAGGACTACGCCAAGGCTTTCATTCTCGCCGCCGATACTGTGGTTGCCGTCGGGCGCCGCGTGCTCGGCAAGGCCGAGCTCGAGCATGAGGCGGGCGATGCGCTCCGGCTGTTGCGTGGCCGCGCGCATCGCGTGCACACCGCAGTGTGCGTGCTCACGCCCGACGGCCGCTGGCGCGAGCGTGTAGTCGAGACGCGCATCCGCTTCCGCAATCTCTCCAACGAGGAGATCGGCGCTTATCTTGCGAGCGGCGAGTGGAAGGGCAAGGCTGGCGGCTATGCCATTCAGGGCATCGCCGGATCCTTCGTGGTGAAGATGATCGGCTCCTACACCAACGTTGTCGGCCTTCCTCTCACCGAGGTGGTCGGGCTGCTCCAGAGCGAAGGCTTTCCGGTGAGCCATCTCTGGCTTTCCAAGGCCGAGGTCGATACCGAGTGAGTGCGCGCGTTCGCGAGGCTGTGCGGCCAGGCTCTCGCAAGGCGGGGAAGGGGGACAGCGGCGAGCGCAAAAAGCGGCGCTGCCCGATCTGCGGCAAGCCCACCGTCGAGACCTATCGTCCGTTCTGCTCGAAACATTGTGCCGATATCGATCTCGGGCGCTGGCTCGACGGCCGCTACGCCGTGCCGGGCGAGTCTATCGGCACGGACAAGGACGACGAGGAGAAGAAGAACTAGCCGCCAGGCCCGCGCCTTACCCTCGACAGGGGTTAGGCGATTTCCTATAAGCCAAGGCCTTGCGCAGAGCCCGTCGATTGCCAAGCGCGGCGGGTCTCACCAAATCCTCGCCAAGGGCCCAGGTAGCTCAGTTGGTAGAGCAGCGGACTGAAAATCCGCGTGTCGGTGGTTCGATTCCGCCCCTGGGCACCAGTATTTTCAATTTGAATTCAACGCGTTGAAGACAGAAAGGTCTTCGCGACGATGGGCCTATTCACGTCGTGGGTAACACTTTGGGTAACAGCAGACCTCGGTTGCAGAAACGCCAGAGCGTGAATACCTGACTTCGAGATCCGGCTGCTCAGGACAGAGTGCCCAGCAGCAGGCCTGTCAGTTCAATTTGAGCTCGCCCTCGATGAAGTTTGAACTCCTGCGGCGCTATGAGCCGACGGTGGGCAACACGCACACGGTAGAGCGGCCCATCGAGATTAGCGACCCAGTAGTCCAGGAAGTCCACGAGCTTCGGAAGCTTCGGGGCCAGGTCGTAATCTTGCCAGGTGTAGCTCTGCAACAATCGTGGGTAGCCTGCCAGTCGATACAGGATTTCTGCCGTGGTTAGCGAGAATCCCTCGAGCTGGCGCAAAAAGGCTGTGTGAGGCATAGGGCGATCCTGCTTTGGTCAGTGTTTTCGGAATATGA
>DATFVO010000208.1:0-2023 GCA_035260265.1 Methyloceanibacter sp. | reverse complement strand
GCTTTGGCGTGCTCGATCTCCTCGAGCACGACCACGCCGGCGCCACCGGCGATGACGAAGCCGTCGCGGGCGACATCATAGGGACGGCTTGCTTGCTCAGGCTGGTCGTTGAAATCGGACGACATCGCGTTCATGGCGTCGAACAGGACCGAGAGCGTCCAGTCGAGCTCCTCGCCACCGCCCGCAAACACGATGTCCTGCTTGCCAAGCTGGATCAGCTCGGCGCCGTTGCCGATGCAATGCGCCGAGGTCGAGCAAGCCGACGAGATCGAGTAGCTCACGCCTTTGATGTGGTAAGGAGTGGCGAGTGTCGCGGAGTTCGTGGAGCACATGGCCTTCGGCACCTCGAACGGCCCAACCTTCTTCGGGCCTTTCTCGCGAGCGGTGTCGGCAGCTTGCACGATCGCCCGTGTCGAGGGCCCGCCAGAGCCCATGATTAGGCCCGTCCTTTCGTTGGAGATGTCATCCTCCTCGAGACCGGCATCGCGGATCGCCTGCTCCATAGCGAGGTAGTTCCACGCCGCACCAGCCCCCATGAAGCGGCGCACCTTGCGGTCGAGCATTTCTTTCCAGTCGAGCTTGGGCGCGCCATGCACCTGGCAGCGGAAGCCGAGCTCGGCATAGTCCTCGGCCCTGACAATGCCAGACTTCGCCTCGCGCAAAGAGGCGAGTACCTCCTGGGCGCTGTTGCCGATCGGGGACACGATCCCTATGCCGGTTACGACCACGCGCTTCATCGCGTCAAAATCCTTGGGAACCACCGCCGCTTAAAGTCAGACACTTGCGGGTGCGGCTTCGCCCGCCTGGAACAGGCCAACCCTTAAATCTTTGGCCGTATAGATGGTCTCGCCATCGGCTTTCAACCAGCCGTCGCCGGTGCCGAGGGTGAATTTGCGCCTGATCACGCGCTTGAGCTCGACGATATATTCGAGCTTCTTCATGGTGGGGAGCACCATGCCGGAGAACTTCACCTCACCGACGCTCAAAGCGCGCCCCCTTCCCGGCGCGCCGAGCCAGCCGAGGAAGAAGCCGAGCAACTGCCACAAAGCATCGAGGCCTAGGCAGCCTGGCATGACGGGGTCGCCTTTGAAATGGCAGGGGAAGAACCACAGGTCGGGCTTCACGTCGAGCTCAGCCACGATGCGCCCATAACCATGCTCGCCGCCCTCCTCCTTCACTTCCGAGATGCGGTCGAACATGAGCATAGGCGGCAGCGGAAGCTGCGCGTTGCCGGGGCCGAACAACTCCCCGCGCGCGCAGGCGAGCAGGTCGTCATACTCGAATTGCTCCCGCCGCTCAGTCATTGGATGTCCCGCTTTCTCCCTAGCTATCAACGCTTTCCGAATTCGGGGGTTTCCTAACACAGACCAAGGTCCTTCAAAAGAGCGGGGACCCCGCGCCCGGAAAACCGCCTGGCCGATTTTGGCGTTCGATCCCCGTCCCTTTTGCCAAGCGCGCGCCAGGCTCAACATTGCGGTAGGCGAGGCTTTCATCCTATATTTCGCTGGAAACCGAACCCCTCCGATAAACCAGATGCGTAGGCCTAGATTGCCCTCAGAAAAACCATATGGAGACATCGCCAATCTGTTGCGCGGCGCGGGTCTCAGGCCTACGCAGCAGCGTCTCGCACTCGCGCACCTCCTGTTTGCCAATGGCAACCGTCACGTCACGGCCGAGGCTCTGCACGAGGAGGCTTTAGCGCGCAAAGTGCCGGTGTCGCTCGCCACCGTCTACAATACGCTGCACCAATTCACTGAGGCTGGGCTCCTGCGCGAGGTCGCTGTCGAGGGCGCCAAGACCTATTTCGATACCAACACCTCGAACCACTACCACTTCTTCTGCGAGCACTCCGGACAGTTGATGGACATCGCGACCGGCGCGATCAGGATCGAGGGCTTGCCCAAAGCGCCGGACGGGATGGCAATCTCCCGCGTCGACGTGCTGGTCAGGCTGGTCGACAAGTCCACCAGCTAATTTCTTTCAGGAAGGCATAAGAATGGCCGGAACCGCCGATGCGGCACCG
>DATFVO010000207.1:0-2551 GCA_035260265.1 Methyloceanibacter sp. | reverse complement strand
GAATGAGGGCCGCGAGCGCGGCCCCCGAGCCGCCGATCACGTCTTCCGTCCCGACCGCGACAAGGACTGGGACCCTAATGCCGGCAAGCAGTTCCGGCGTGATCTTTTCGCGCGGACCGCGCATGCAGGCGGCAAGTGCTGCGAGGTCGCTCCCGGTGAGTTCGGCAAACGCCCTGAAGCTTCGCGCCGCATCGTTGGTCACCTCGTCGATGCTCTTCGCCTCGAGCGCCTTGGCAAGCGGCCCTGTCCCTACCATGCCCCGCACCATGTTGATGCCGAGCCCGGCAAGGATGACGCTGCGCACGCGCTCCGGATGGTTGAGCACCAGGAACGCCGAGATGCGCGCCCCCATGGAGTAGCCCATGACGTCGGCCCACTCGATGTTGAGATGATCGAGCAGGCGGCGCGCATCTTCGGCCATCGTCGGGGCGCCATAACGCTCGGGGTCGTACAGCTTCTCGCTTTGCCCATGCCCCCGATTGTCGAAGGCGATGACGCGGCGGCCGCTTTCGGTCAGCGTCCTCCCCCAACCTGGGTCGATCCAATTGGTCGCAACATTGGAGGCAAAGCCGTGGATGAGCAGGATCGGATTCCCCTCCCCCTCATCCCAATAGGCTATGCGCACACCGTCAGATTGGAAGTTCGGCATTCCTCTATCGCTCCGGACCTTCGCCGACTATGCTCACGCGCGACCTACTCGGGAAACATGTGACGCTGCTGCCATGGCTCAAACGCTGGTGCCTCATTTCATAAATGACAAGGGCGTCGACCGCATCGCGATCGGCGTCAAGGAATTCCAATGCATGGGGGCGACCCCGCCCTTCGACCATCCCCATGTCTATCTCGATATGGGTGATGAGGCGCAGCTCGTCTGCCCTTATTGCTCGACGCTGTTCCACTACGATCCGGCCCTCAAAGCCACCGAGAGCGACCCGCCAAGTTGTGTCTTCGTGGCGACCGCACCGCCGGGCGCACCGGAGGCTTGAGCGCTCCGCCAATGACGAAGTCCGGGCCGCACAGCCGCGCGCTCATCGTGGGCGGCGGCATTGGCGGACTTACCACGGCCCTTGCGCTCGCGCGAACCGGCATGTGTGCCACCGTTCTCGAGCGCTCAGCCTTTGCCGACGAGACCGGGGCCGGCATCCAACTCGGACCGAATGCGACCCGCGCCTTGGCTGAACTCGGCGTGCTTGATGCAATTGCCGCAACTTCCTTTAGACCCGATGTCCTCAGGCTGTACGATGGCCTGGCGGGGACAAGTCTCGCCACCGTGCCTCTCGGACGGATCGCTGAGGAACGCTACGGCGCCCCATACCTCACGCTTCACCGCGCCGACCTTCACGCAAGCCTTCTCGCCGCGTGCGAGTCCGAACGTGCGATCGAGCTCAGGAGCGGCTTTGAGGTCATGGAGGCCGAGGCCGTCGCCGAGCCGGTGATCGTCCGTGGCGCTGATGGACGGCAGGCCGAAGGCTCAATCCTAGTTGCCGCTGACGGTCTCTGGTCGCGGCTGCGCGAACGCATCGCTCCCAATGCAGATCTGCGCTTTTTCGGCGCCACCGCCTGGCGCGCGCTTCTGCCGCGCAGCGAGGTGCCAGCGCCGTTCGATGCCCCGGAGGTCGGACTCTGGTTCGGGCCCCACGCCCATCTCGTCCATTATCCTGTACGCGGCGGCGAGGACTTGAACATCGTCGCCGTGGTCGAGGGCGGCAGCGCCAAGCAGGGCTGGAGCCGGCACGCCGAACCTGATCTCCTGCTGCCAAGCTTCGAGCGCTGCGCTCAACCGGCCAAGGCGTTGTTGGAGACGGTCGAGACCTGGCGCTGCTGGTCGCTCTTTGGGCTAAGGCCTTTGCCCCGCTGGACAAACGGGCGAATGGCGCTTCTTGGCGATGCCGCCCATCCCGTGCTGCCCTACCTCGCGCAAGGAGCGGCCCTTGCCATCGAGGACGCCGTCACGCTCGCGGCAAGCCTCAAGGCTAGCGGTGACGAGCCTGCGAGCGCCTTTCTTCGCTACCAGTCGCTGCGCATGGATCGCGCCGCCCGCGTCCAAATCCAGGCCGCGCGTTTCGGACGCATCTACCATCTCCGCGGTCCGGCGGCGTTCGCGCGCAATTTTCTGCTTGGGCACAGGCGTCCTGAGTCGCTGCTGCAAGGCTTCGACTGGCTCTACCGACACGCGAACCGCTAAGTTGCGGGGGTCGATTTGGCCGAGGTCACGGTGAGCAGGACAAGAGCGCCCACGAGCGCCGACAGCAAAGAGCCGAGCAGCACCGAAAGCTTGAGCACGGCTTCCGTTTCCGGATCAGTAAAGGCGAGCAAGCCTATGAAAAGACTCATGGTGAAACCGATGCCGCAGAGAACCGCGACGCCGTAGATCTGGCGCCAACTGGCGCCGGCGGGAAGTGCTGCGATGCGCGCTTTCTTGGCCAGGTAAACAGCAGAAAGAATTCCGAATTGCTTGCCGAGGAAGAGACCGCCGACAATGCCGAGCCCGAGCGGCGAGAGAAGCGACATATTCCCTGTCGACTTGATGGCCACGCCGGCATTGGCGAAG
>DATFVO010000206.1:0-20831 GCA_035260265.1 Methyloceanibacter sp. | reverse complement strand
CGGCGCGAAATTCCTCAAATTCTTCGTGCCCGAGGGCGTGCCGCTCGTCATGCTGCCGCTGCTCGTGGTCATCGAGGTGATTTCCTATCTGACGCGACCGCTGTCGCTGTCGGTGCGGTTGTTCGCCAATATGATGGCCGGCCACACCATGCTGAAAGTATTCGGCGCGTTCGTCGTGGCGCTAGGGCTGCTCGGCGGCTGGGCGCCGCTTGCCTTAATGGTGGCGTTCACCGGGCTTGAGATCCTGGTCGCGTTTCTCCAGGCCTATGTGTTCGCCATTCTCACCTGCATCTATCTCAACGACGCGCTTCACATGCATCACTAGCTTCACACCTAACTGCCAACATCGTTTTCAAAGGGAGAGAGAAATGGATCCATCAGCAGCAAAATTGATCGGCGCGGGCCTCGCCTCGATCGCGCTTGTCGGCGCCGGCGTCGGCATCGGCACGATCTTCGGCAACTATCTGCAAGGCGCTTTGCGCAACCCCTCCGCCGCCCCGACGCAGTTCGCCAATCTTCTGCTCGGCTTCGCCCTTGCAGAGGCCACCGGCTTGTTCGGCCTCGTGGTGGCGCTGATCATCCTGTTCGTGTTCTAGCTTTGAAGGCGTTCGCGGCCGCGCGCGAGGACCACCATGCCGCAGCTTAATCCGCTCGATTGGGCCCCGCAACTCATCTGGCTTTTGATCACCTTCAGCATTCTCTATCTGCTGATGGTGTATGTCGCCCTGCCCCGCATCGGCGGGGTGATCGACAAGCGTGCGGCGCATATCGCGGGTGACCTTGCCGAGGCCGAGAGGCTGCGCCGCAAGACCGAGGAGGCCATCGCCGCCTATGAGCAGGCGCTAGCCGAAGCGAAGCAGAAGGCGCATGCCATCATCGAGGAGGGCCGCGCCAAGCTCAAGGACGAGACGGCGCAGGAGCGGGCCAAGCTAGAGGCAGACCTCGCCAAGAAAAGCGCCGAGGCTGAGGCCCGCATCGAGGCCGCCAAGGCTTCGGCCATGAAAGACGTGAACGCGGTGGCGGCGGATGTCGCAGCCGACATCGTGCGCCGGCTGATCGGCTCGGCGCTGCCAAAAGCCGAAATCGACAAGGCGGTGAAAGCCGCGCGGAAAGACTAAGCGATGGAATTCATCTTCGAGCCAGAGTTCTGGGTCGCAATCTCGTTCTTCATCTTCCTCGCGCTTGTGCTCTATCTCGGCGTGCACAAGAAGGTCGCCGCAGCGCTTGACGCTCGTGCGGCAACGATCGCGAAAGAGCTCGCCGCGGCCAAGCGGTTGCGCGAAGAGGCCGAGAAGGTGCTTGCCGATTACAAGCGCAAAGAGGGCGATGCGGCCAAGGAGGCGCAAGCGATCGTCAGCCTTGCCACTAAGGAGGCCGAGATCCTCGCCGAGGAGACGCGGCGCTCGATGAAGGAGCATTTCGAGCGGCGCATGAAGCTTGCCGAGGACAAGATCGCCCGCGCGCAGGCAGAGGCTTTGCGCGAAGTGCGCAATGCCGCCGCCGATGCCGCGGTGATTGCGGCGCAGAGCCTGATCGCAAAGAGCCTCACGCCCGAGACCGCTGACAAGCTCGTGAAGCAGGGCATCGAGGCGCTCAAATCGCGACTGAACTGAGCCTTATCATCTGAGAAGAAGCCCCGCTCGCACTCGGCGACCAGGGCTTCTTTATGTGTGGTCAGATGCGAAACACTGCGCCGGCCACGGAGCGGGGCCGTTCGCGCACCCGTCCGCCGTCATTGCCTGACCGCACGATCCACCTTCCGTCCGCGGTCTGTCCGGTGATCATGCCGACGCGGTGGGGCCAGACCACGACAGCGCCTACGCGCGGGCCTGACGGGCGTCCCCAACGGGCCCAGTTCCGCGCGAGGTTCATCTCAGGGCCTCCGCCCTTCTGGGTTCTCATCCACCATCCGCACCAGCGCGCTGGCCTTCCCCCGGCTGACGCGTGATGGATGTGCCGGTAGAGAGCTTGGCCCCTGGCGTGAGCAAAGTCGATCGGCAAGGAAGCGGCGACGCCGAGGATGGCCAATGAAAAAGCAACGTGACGCACTCTGAACATGATGTGCCCGTCTCCTGATTCGATTTTTGTGGGAGGAAGAGACCGACGAAGGCTCGAGCCGGTCTGCGCGCTCGACGCGCACGGGCTAAGTTACGGAAAAACAAGACAATAAATCGATCCGCCCATGACCATGTTTGGGCCATTTAGGGGCTTCGTCCAGAAAAGGCGCATGGGACTTTTTAGGCGAGACTATGATGCGGGAAATGGCCGCGAGACTTGTCAACTGGGAACGCTACGAGAGCGAGCTCAATTAGAGGTCTTGGGCGAACTGCCGACCAACCACTGGCCCACATTCGACCAGAACGATGACGACTGCGGCTTTTGCTCCGGCTCGGTGCGAACGGTTCGTTTCGCGCGCGGCCGCGACTTCTTGGCACCCTCGACATAGCCGCTGTAGATCCACCCGTCTTTCGAGGTTGCAGGATCGGTCACGTGCAGCCATCCGCGCTTGCGTTCGGTGACAGAGAGTTTGATGCCCTTCGCCACCACGCCGATGATATGCGATGACGAGGACGCGCCGTCCCTGAGATTGACATAGGCAGACGGCCGCACCGTGTTTGCCGGGCTCTCGTCGTTGTCGGTTTCAGCCGACCTGGTCTGATCGGCATCGCTCGACTGAGGTTCGGCAGTCTCTTCAGGCGGTGCGGTCGCCGCATCTCTTGACGGGACCACCGTGGCCTCATGGGGCGTGATCCTCTCCTCTACACCGACATTCTCCTGAAAAGCGGCAAGTGCGGCGTTGGCACTATCCGACGCAGTTGCCTCCTCGGCTGAAGCGGGCGTGACCTTGACGATGGTCTCGGCGTCGGCGACGACGGTGTTATCAGGCGCGATGAGCCTGATCGCCAATTTCGACTCGCCATTCGCGGTGTCAGGTAGGATGAGGCGCAGATCGCCGATCTGGTCAGACCTTAAGTTCCATTCCGTCTCGCCGTAGGGACGCCCATCGGAGAAACTCGCCCCGTGCGGAAGGCCGCTGATGGCGATGACGCTGCGGGCGGGCACGCCGTCGGTGCCGTCGAGCGCAATCGGGAACGGCATTTCGTCGCCGGCCGTAGCCTCGAGAGTGGGAGGCGTAGTGAGAACTGCCGGCAGCCTTGCCACCTCTGTTGCCGGAGCGGGCGCTTCTGCCGTTGGCGCCGGCGGGTTGCTACCGCCGAACAAGAACACTGCGCCGAGGATCAAATTCGGCACCAGCGCCGCGACGATCAGGCCGGCGATGAGCACGCGCATGCCTGGGGTGAGCGTAATTGCAGGAGGCGGTGCCGGGACGGGGGCGGACGCGGGAGGCGGCGATGCTGGAGCAGGACTGGGAGCCGGCGGTTCGGGCGGTCGCTCTGCAATCTGAGGCCACTCTATGCTCGCCGTCTCTCGGGGTTCAGCGCGCGGCAGATCCCTGCGCGCCGCAATTGGAGGGGCGAACCGCTGAACCACTGCGAGCTCTGCGGCAGTCAGCGAGTGATTTCTGGGTTTCCCCTTATCGTGATGATGATTGGCAGCCTTTTCGGCTGGGAGGATAAGCTTGAGCTGCCCCATGAGACTTGCTGGTCTGCTACCGACCACTCCCTCTGACGAATTACTTCGACCCACACGTGAGCGGGAGGAGGACTCGTTTTCCTTCCGCCCTCAACAGACTGACGCTATCCACAGGACCGCGGGAGAGCAGCGAACGCAGCAAGGCAGACGACGCATGACTTGCCGTGAGGCAAAGGCCGTTGTTCTTTTTCACAAGCGCTGCAAATCCCTCTATGACTTCCCAACTGTGGACTGCTCGGTGCGGTTCCCTGCACGAGGTCGAATTAGCGATCGCGTTGGAGCGTGGGCCGACCGCCACTTGCGAGTCGGGGCCTCGCCTAGCATGCCAGCGTTATCAGAGCGCTGGATCGGTTTTTTGGCATCAAAGTGGAAAGAGCGGGGCGATTGTTGCTGGCCCGCAAAGAAACACGCGGCGAAAGCCGCGACTTCGCGCGCTAACCAGCGCCTGCCTGGGTGCGGTCGAAGGCAACAAACACTTTGTAATCCTCCGGTCTGCTGCCGACCTGGATGGGGAAGGCAATCTCCCGCACCATCGAGAAATAGCCGGCCGGGTCGCCTTGCGGCACGGTGGTGGTGATGCTCAACTTGTCGGTCGCAAGCGTCTTCTGATCTGAGCCCGCGACGCGGATGCTCACCGGAAGCGTCACGCTTCCAGGCCCGCCCTTGGGCCCGAGCAGCACCCGTCCGGCAAAGCCGTATTTCACTACCACCCGATCGGAATAGAGCTGGCACTCGCGCGCCATCTTGGTGATTTCGCCGCGATGCACGATGGCGAGCTGGTCGCCGACATGGCCTGGCTCATAGATGGTGAGCAGCCGGTCGCGCGGCCACGCCACCACTTGCGGGCAGTGGGTGCTCATGCCGCCCGGGAGATCGGTTCCGGTATCGGCCTTTGCCGTCTCGAGCAGCTTGTCCGGAGTAACCGCGGAAGCGGAGGTATCCTCGCTTCCTGTGCGGAAAGGGTTGGAGAACGACGATACGGCGCAAGCTGAGAGAAAAAGAGGCGCGAAAATTAGCCCGGAAATGCAGCATCGGCGCAGTAATACAACCGCGTCGGCACGCCTAAACTTAGTCTGTCCTCGGCTTGACATGTCAGGCCTCCCCGCCTGATATGCCGGGCTCAACCAAGAATTCGATTGTTGGATGTCGCGAGCTGCCAAATCCCCCAATGGGCGTCAAACTATCTGTAGTCCCTGAGCGCGACAAGGCCAGACTTGAATCCCTTGCTGCCAGCCCGTTTCCAGCCAGCTCGACCATCTCTCCGAGGCGACGATGAACGGTACGATTAAGGCCAATGGGAGGCGTTCCAACGGTCCCCCGCTGACGATCTATCTCGCTGCGCCGCGGGGCTTCTGTGCCGGCGTCGAGCGCGCCATCCAGATCGTCGAGCTCGCCCTCGCCAAATATGGCGCTCCAGTCTATGTGCGCCATGCAATCGTCCATAACCGCCACGTGGTCGAGAGCCTCAAGGCCAAGGGGGCGATCTTCGTCGAGGAATTGGACGAAATCCCGGAGACCGACTCGCCGGTTGTGTTCTCGGCCCATGGCGTGCCGAAGGCGGTTCCCGAGGCTGCACGGTCGCGGCGCCTGTTCGTGCTCGATGCCACCTGCCCGCTCGTGTCCAAGGTTCACGTCGAGGCCGGACGCCATTTCTGCGAAGGACGCGAGACCCTGCTGATCGGCCATGCCGGTCATCCGGAGGTGATCGGCACCATGGGGCAATTGCCGAAAGGCGCCGTGCATCTCATCGAGACCATCTCAGACGCCCTTTCCTTCACGCCCAAGAATCCCGCCAAGCTCGCGCTGATCACCCAGACCACGCTCTCGGTAGACGACACCAAGGAGATCGTGAGTGTGCTCAAGAAGCGCTTCCCACGCGTGGTGATCCCGCGCAAGGACGACATTTGCTACGCCACCACCAATCGCCAGGACGCGGTGAAACGGATTGCACCGCGCTGCGAGCGCATGATCGTAGTCGGCTCGCCCAACAGCTCGAACTCGCTCCGCCTGGTGGAGGTCGCCGAGCGGGCTGGCTGCCCCCACGCCGTGCTCGTCCAGTGCGCGAAGGACATCGACTGGGCGCTGTTTGGTGGCATCGAGCGCCTCGGCGTCACCGCCGGCGCCTCAGCGCCGGAGGTGCTCGTCGACGAGATCATCGACGCGTTCAAGGCGCGCTTCAACACCAGAATCGATACCGTCACCACGGCAGAAGAAACCATCGCCTTCAAACTACCGCGCGAGCTCAGAGAGATGCCGGCGCTCTAGATGGCCGTCTACACCGACGTCTCCGACGAGGAGCTCGAATCCTTCATCGCAAGCTACGACATCGGCGCGCTGACTTCGTTCAAGGGCATCGCCGAGGGCGTTGAGAACTCGAACTACCTGGTTCACACCGAGACCGGTCCCTACATCCTCACGCTCTACGAGAAGCGGGTCTCCCGGGGAGACCTGCCCTATTTCCTCGCGCTGATGGAGCATCTCGCCTCGCGCGGGATCACATGCCCGCTTCCCGTCCATGATCGTGAAGGACTAAACCTGAAAGAACTCGCGGGACGCCCCGCCGCGCTGATCACCTTCCTTGAAGGGCTATGGGTACGAAGGCCGGATATCGAACACTGCGCGGGTCTCGGCCGTGCGCTGGCAGGCTTTCACGTGGCGAGCGCCGACTTCCCGCTGCACCGAGCCAACAGCCTGTCGCTGCCGGGATGGCGAACGCTATTTGGCGAGATCGGCAAGGGCGCCGACGAGGTGACGCCGGGGCTCTCGACCGAGATCGCCAAGGAGCTGAGACATCTAGAGGGAGCCTGGCCGTCCCAACTGCCGCAAGGCGTGATCCATGCCGACCTGTTCCCCGACAATGTGTTCTTCCTCAGCAACAAGGTTTCGGGGCTGATCGACTTCTATTTCGCCTGCAACGACACGCTCGCCTATGACGTCGCCGTCTGTCTCAACGCCTGGTGCTTCGAGAAGGACGCGAGCTTCAATGTCACCAAGGCGCGCGCGCTGTTGCAGGCCTATGAGAAGGTGCGGCCTCTGAGCACGCCAGAGCTGAGGGGCCTGCCGACGCTCGCGCGCGGCGCCGCGCTTCGCTTCCTGTTGACCCGCACCTACGACCTGCTCAACACCGACGAGAACGCGCTGGTCAAGACCAAGGACCCTAACGAGTATTTGCGCAAGCTCCGGTTCCATCAGCGCGTGAAGTCCTATCGCGATTACGGGCTCAAGGAGCAGTGAGCATGGCTGAGAGGCCGAAGGTCGTCATCCACACCGACGGAGCTTGCTCAGGCAATCCGGGGCCCGGTGGCTGGGGCGTAATTCTCCAGTCCGGACCGCACCGCAAGGAACTTTCTGGCGGCGAGCCTCTCACGACCAACAACCGCATGGAGCTGACCGCTGCGATCGAGGCGCTCGAAGCGCTGAAAGCGCCTTCCGAGGTCGAGCTTTATACCGACTCGAACTATCTCCGCGGCGGCATCACGAGCTGGATCAGAAGCTGGAAGCGGAACGGCTGGCGCACCGCTGATAAGAAGCCGGTGAAGAACGCTGACCTATGGGAGCGCCTGGAGAAAGCCACGGAGCGGCACAAGGTGCGTTGGCACTGGGTCAGGGGTCATCACGGCCATGACGAAAACGAGCACGCCGACGAGCTCGCTCGCCAAGGCATGGCGCCGTTCTTGCCAGCGCGCCGCAAGCCTGCTGCGGATTAGAGGCTTTGCAGGATTCTGGAGGCGGTGCTCGCCTCGGCGACAGCCGGCGACTCCTCGACATTGAGGATCTTGACCACACCGTCCTGGACCAGCGCGGAATAGCGCTTGGAGCGCGTGCCGAGGCCGAAGCCAGAGCCGTCGAAATCCATGCCGATCTTCTTGGTAAACTCGGCATTGCCGTCGGACAGAAACAGCACCTTCTCCCTGCCGCCAGACTTCTCCTCCCAGGCTGCGAGCACGAACGGGTCGTTCACGGCGATGCACACCACGCGGTCGACGCCGTGCTTCTTGAAGTCGTCGGCGCTCTCGATGAAGCCAGGCAGATGCTTGAGATGGCAGGTCGGGGTGAAGGCACCCGGCACGGCGAATAGAACGACACGCTTGCCGGCGAACACGTCCTTGGTGGTCAAGATCTCGAGTCCGTCGGGACCTGCGACCCTGAAGGTCGCCTCGGGCAGGCGGTCTCCAACTTTAATCGCCATGCTGTTCTCCCTGAACGGTTGGCTGTCGCCCGCGGCACCATATCGGCTCGCCCAGGCAAGGCCAAGAGAGCTACTGCGCCGTCCAGGTGGTCTCGCTCGAACCCTCATCAGAGACGAGGACCAGCTTGAGCGACTTTCCCTTGATGGCGGCAGCCTGCGGGGCCGAGGCGAAGGTCACGGCAAAGCGCTGCTTTCCGGAGGCTGAAGGCCCGAGCGGCTTCGGAACTGGGACGAAGGTTTCGCCAGCATCAATGAACAGATCGGTCCCGGTCGCATCAGGGGCGAACAGAGCATCGACCAGAAGCTCTGACTGCTGGCCATCCAGATTTGCGGTGACCGCTTCGATGCGCGGCAGAGCGTTCGGAGCGGAGGCCTTCGGCACGCGGGCGAGCGAGGCTTCGAGCAAGGGCGCATCGCCGGAATGCGACGCCACATCTGCCGGAAGCTCAAGCCCGAGGTTCACATCGTTGGGAATGCACAGGGTCTTGCACAGCCCGTAGCTCAAGGCAAGTTTAAGCTCGATCGGCTCTCCCTCCCGCTCAGGTGTAATCCTCACAGGAAATACGACCTCGTCGTCATAGCCGATCGCCGTGCCGTCAGCGTCGGCGAAGCGATGCGGCGCGGGATAGAGCACCTCGGCGAGCTTCAGATTCTTCGAGCCGGTGAAATCGAAGCTCGGCGGCACGCCGGAATCGCCGGGGTTCCGCCAATAAGTCTTCCAGCCGCCATTCATGCGAAGCTGCACGCCGCCAAGAAGGCACGGCTTACCATCGAGCTCCACCGCGCCAGAGACGAGTCGCACTTTCGAATCGGTGGAGCTGACCCAGGGCGATTGGTCCGAAAGCGCCGCTGGCGCTGCGCCCAACAAACCAACGGGCAACATCGCGCCAAGAGCGAGGCGGAGCAGAGGCGCCGCCGCGATGCGCTGAATTGAGGCAGATACCATGATCATGACCAATCGGTTCGTCTCGGAGGCGAGACTCTATCTTTGGCGGCGGGGTTGCGCGACTCAAGCAAAGGCGCAAAGTCTCACTCTTTCGTGAGCCGTGCGGCGAAAATGCCTCGCTCGGCCTTATTTCCGCGTTGCCCCTTCCCTCAGGGCAGAACTGGAGTAGTCTTGTCTCATGTCAGCTCGTAGCGCACCACACCGCCGCCAGTGCGACCCCTATCTCGACGGTCAGCTGCTCGTCGCCATGCCGGCGATGGGCGACCCGCGCTTTGCGCGCTCCGTCATCTATCTCTGCGCGCACTCCGCCGATGGCGCCATGGGCATCATCATCAATCAGCGCGCGCCGAATATCAGCTTCACCGAGCTGCTCGAGCAGCTCAACATCGTGCCGCCGCAGGAGCGCATCAGGCTTCCCTCGGGTCTCACCGCGATGGCGGTGCATCTTGGCGGTCCGGTTGAGACCGGGCGCGGCTTCGTGCTGCACAGCGCCGACTACTTCAAGGCAGAGAGCACGTTGCCCATCGACGAGAGCGTCTGCCTCACGGCGACCATCGACATCTTGCGCGACATCGCCAAAGGCACAGGCCCCGACAAGGCTCTGCTTGCGCTTGGCTATGCCGGCTGGGCGCCGGGTCAGCTCGAAAACGAGATTCAGAACAATGGCTGGCTCAATTGCCCGGCCGACCCCGAGATCATTTTCGATCCTGAGGTCGACCGCAAATACAAGCGAGCGCTCGGAAAGATCGGGATCGACCCGATCCGCCTCGTCAACGATTCAGGCCACGCTTAATCCGCAGGTCCTAAGCGGTGCCTGGCCGCGGCAGAGCCGGAATTGGTGAGCCGCCTCCGACCTTGACTTCGAGACCTTGCGGAGATGCCGAAGAGCGGGCGCGCTCGCGCTCTCTCCGCTTGCGATGGCTGGCGAGTGCCGCGAGCAGTCCGGCCACGTCTTTGGCCGGCATCGGCTCGCCGTAATAGTAGCCCTGGCCGTATTCGCAGCCGATCGAGCGGAGATAGGCGGCGCCGGCCTGGGTCTCCACGCCTTCGGCCACCACTTCCTTGCCGAGCTCGTGCGCAAGAGCGATGACCGAGCGGAGGATGAGCGGGGCCGAGCCGTTGAGCCCGCTATCCCGCACCAGCGAGCGGTCGACTTTGATAGTGTCGCAAGGGAAGCGATGCAAATAGCTCACCGAGCTATAGCCGGTGCCGAAATCGTCGAGCACAAGGTTTGCGCCGAAGCTCTTGAGCCAGGTCAGGATTTCGACAGCGCGCTCGGGATTCTCCATGACGAGCGCCTCGCTAATTTCGAGCTTGAGCGTTCCCCGCGGGACGGTCTCCCGCGCGAGCATCAGCCTGATTTCCTGCACCATGTCCTGGCGGAAGAGCTGGCGGCTCGACACATTGACGCTGACGAATAATGGATCGCGGTCGCGCGGTAGCACCTTGTGCCAACTCGCTGCCTGCTCGAGCGCCTGACGCAGCACATAGTTGCCGAGCTCGACGATCATTCCCGCCTCTTCGGCAAGCGGGATGAAATCCTCGGCCCCGAGCTGACCGCGGGTGGGATGGTCCCAGCGAAGCAGGGCCTCGAAGCCGGCAAGCTGGTTTGAAGCGAGGCGCGTGATCGGCTGGTACAGCACGGTGATTTGCTGCCGCTCCATCGCCTTGCGCAAATCGCTTTCCGCCGGGGGCTTGTTCTCGTCCTCGATCCGCATGGCTGGATCGAAAATCTCGATGCGATCGGCGCCGCTCCGCTTGGCCCGCAGCATGGCAATCTCGCCTTCGCGCAACATATCTTGTGCCGTCTCTTGCGTCCCGTCATGGACGACGATGCCGATCGAGGCGGTCAGCATGATTTCCTTGGCGCTGATCTTCATCGGGGTCCTAAGCGCCCGCCTCACCCGCTCGGCGAGCGTCGCCACGACTTGCGGGTCTGAGTCCGAGATCAGCAGGATGGCGAATTGATCGCCGCCGAGCCTGGCAAGAGTGTCTTGCGGATTGAGATGGCGGCCAAGCCTTCGCCCGAGCGTAAGCAGCATGCTGTCGCCGATAACGAGGCCGAAGCTCTTGTTGACGTTCTTGAACCGGTCGATGTCGATGTAGATCACGGTCGGCCGGTTGCCGTGGCCTTCGCGTGCGCGGGTGATGGCACCGCCGAGGCGATCCATGAACAGCTCGCGGTTGGGAAGTCCGGTCAGGCTGTCATGCACAGCGTCGTGCATCAGACGCTCATGCGAGCGCTTCACGCTTGTGATGTCCCGTAGCAGGCCGAGGCAGCGGAGCAGCCGCGCATTCTCGCACGGAGCCGCATGAGCTCGGAGATCGTACCAAAGATAAGTACCGTCGTGCCGCTTCAGCCTGAACTCCGTCTGCAAATCGCCGCCGAGCTTCTCCTGCAAGGACCACAGCATCAGCCGGAAGCGCTCACGGTCGGAGGCATGCATGTGCTGCAGGAACTCATCGACCGCGAGGTTGAGGCTGCCAGGATCGAGCCCAAGCTCTTTCTCGATTTCCGCGGCAATGGTGATCTGGTCGCGGCCTGCATGCCATTGGAACACGTGCGTGCCGGAGCCGTCGACGGCGAGAGACTTGACCTGCGCTAGGCTGAGCGGCCCGAGTTGCGGACCGCCGCCGACGCGGAAGGCGAATTGCGTAACGGTAAAGCCGAGCAGAACCAGGATCAGCACGAGCCCAGCGATAAGCCCGGAAATAACGATGTCGCCGGAAAGCTTGCCGAGCACGATCATGGCTGCGCCGAACAGCCATACGAGCAGAAGCAGCCAGCTCGGAATCAGAGCGAGCGCGCGATCCTGGCCGCGCAGCGCAAGATAGGCGATCAGCGCAGTGCCGACGCCCGCAATTGCCACGGTTGAGGCTCGGGCCAACCCCGAGGCAAAGGCAGGGTCGACGATGGCGACGAAGATAAGGCTGAACTGGGCCGCGATCCAGAACCAGAACAACGTCCTGATCCAGATGTGCCAGAGTCCGATGCGCAAGAAGGCGTAGAGAAAGAGCACAAGGCTCGCGGCAAGCCCTGCTTCGGCGGCGGCGCGGTAGAGAGCGGCGCGGTCGGGGCCGATCGGGAACAGCTTGTTCCAGAAGCCGAAATCGACGCAGAAATAAGCGAGCGCGGCCCAGGCGACGAGAGCGGTCGCCGGGAAGATCGACTTGTGATTGGCGGCGAAGATCGCGGTGAGAAAGATTGCAAGCAGTCCCGTGATGCCGAGCAGAACGCCGTTGAACAGCATGCGGTCCTGCTGCTTGGACTGATAGGCGTTGGGGTCCCACAGCGTGAGCCGCGGCACTTGGGCCGAGCTCATCTCGGCGGCGAAAGTGATGGTCTGCCCCGGCTCGAGGTTGAGCCTGAACATGTCGGCGCGGTCGCTCTTGAGCGGCTCAGGGCGGAAGCCAAGCGAGGGCGTGACCGCGGAGATGCGCGCGGCGTCAAGCTCTGGCCAGAATACTCGCGAATCGGCGAGCGTGTAGCGCGGCGCCACTAGCCAGCGCACGATGCGCTCCGAGGTCGGATTAGACAGGGCGAAGACAAGCCAGGCGGGATTGGTGCCGGGGGTCGAGGCCTGCACCGCGATGCGGCCGATATAGCCGTCGGGGCCAGGAGCGGTTTCGATCTGCAGGCGATCGCCGCGGCCCTCATAAAGCTCGCCCTTGGCGGTGATGTCGATTTTCTCCTGATCGGGCTGGACTTGGACCGCCTCGACGGCGCGGGCGAGGCCAGCGGGGAGGATCAGAAGAACAAGGAAGACGATGTGGGCGAAGCTCCTCGCCCAACATTGGCATTGTCGCCGGAAAGGCGCTGCCGCTCCGTCTCTCGGTGAGGCGTTCAGCTTCGCCATTCCTCCCTCGTCTTTGCGCAGCCCATCCGATCCTGCGACTACCGGCGTGGATCGCTGTCGAGCAACGCGTAAAGAAGATGGTCCTGCCAGACGCCGTTGATACGCAAATAGCGGCGGGCAAGCCCTTCGCGCTTGAACCCTGTCCTCTCCAAAAGCTTGATCGACGCCGTATTGCTAGGCAGGCAGGCCGCCTCGAGCCGGTGCAGCTCAAGCGAGTCGAACACGAAGGGAACTACCGCGCGCACGGCCGCCGTCATATAGCCTTGCTGCGCGTATTTGGCACCTATCCAATAGCCGAGCGTACAGGATTGAGTCACGCCGCGGCGGACGTTGCAGAGGGTCAGGCCGCCGACCAGGGAACCGCTCATGGCGGCGAAGATGAAAAGCGCGTAGCCCACATCTTCGCGCAAATCGCGCAGGTAGTGGCGGACGCGGCGGCGGAACGAGGCGCGCGACAGCTCGTCGCTGGCCCAAAGTGGCTCCCACGGCGTCAGAAATTCGCGGCTAGCGGCCCTAAGTTCGGCCCATGCGGGATAGTCCGACATCTGCGGCGTGCGCAAAACAACCCTGTCGGATTCGATGACCGGCCCAAGATCGCTCGGAGTTGCGGTTCTGAGCAACGCCATGGCTGAGGACCCTTCAGGCCGCCTTGGTGGCGGGAACCGTGAATTTTTCCGCCACCCTATCGAATCTTGCAACATGGAGAATGGGCCCAACCGTGGCAAGACTGAGCGGGGAGGAGATTACCCGCTCAACCAAGGCTTGCACGTCCTTGGCCTCGACGCTCTCCACCTTCTCGATCAGCTCAGGTGTCGAGAGCGGCCGGCCATGGATCAGGATTTGCCGGGCGAGCTGCTCGGCTCTCGTACCCGAGCTTTCGAGTCCGGCCAGCAGGCCCATCTTCAGCTGGGCCTTGACGCGAGCGATCTCGTCTTCGCCGAAGCCGTCCTCGGCCGCCTTCTCTAGTTCGTCGCGAATCACTGCGAACAGCTCGTGCGCCTTGTCGGGGCCTCCGGCGGCGTGGATCGCGAACAGGCCGCTATCGGCAAGCCCGCTCGAAAAGGCATAGATCGCGTAGCAGAGCCCGCGCTTTTCGCGCACTTCCTGGAACAAGCGCGAGGACATGCCGCCGCCGAGCGCGCCGGCGCAGATCTGCGCGGTGAAATAGTCGGGATGGCGGTAGGCCGGCGCCTCGAAAGCGAGCACCAGGTGGGTCTGCTCGAAGGACTTGCCCGAGCGCCTTACCCCGCCGCCATAGGATGCACCGGTCGGCTGCGGCGTCACCGCCTCGTTTAGCGCGCCCAGCCTCCGCTCGGCCTCTATAACCAGCGTGGCGTGATCTACGGCGCCGGCTGCGGCGAGCACCATGTTGGGCCCGTGATAATGGGCCGAGAGATAGCCGCCGAGATGGGCGCGCTTGAAGCTACGCACGCTGTCTGCCGTGCCGAGGATCGGCCGGCCTACCGGCTGACCTGGGAAGGCGGCCTCCTGCACGAGGTCGAAGGCAATGTCCTCGGGTGAATCGAGCGAGGCGGCGATCTCTTGCAGGATCACGTCGCGCTCGCGCGACAGCTCGCTGCGGTCGAAACGCGGCGCGAGAATGATGTCGCTCAGGATGTCGAGCGCTAGTGCAACGTCCTTGCGCATCACGCGAGCATAATAGGCGGTCGAGTCGACGCCAGTCGCGGCATTGAGCTCGCCCCCGACCGCCTCGATCTCCTCGGCGATGTCGCGTGCGCTCCGTCGCGCGGTGCCCTTGAAAGCCATGTGCTCGAGGAAATGCGCGACGCCATGCTCGATGGTTTCCTCGCTGCGGCTCCCTGCCCCCACCCATAGCCCAAGCGAGACCGTCTCGACCTCGGACATGGCGTGGCTGGCCACCGTTAGGCCATTGGCAAGCTCTGACCGCTCAACGGTCACGCGCGCACCTGTACCTTACGGCCGCGCGGGCTCATGCCCCTTCCCTCTGTGCGGGTGTGGCTTTCGATGAAGTCCGCGACGGCGGCGAAGTCGTTGGGGAGCGTGGTGCAGCGCTCGGTCTGGCCAAGCCGCAACCGCAAGCGCTCGGGCTGCTCCGGCACGCGACCCGTGGCACGCTCTACCGCGTCCGGGAATTTGGCGGGATGGGCAGTCGAGAGCACGACCATCGGCGTGGAGCCGAGCCCTGCCTCATGACCTGCAGCAGCTACCGCCACGGCGGTATGCGGATCGGCAAGCACTCCGGTTTCCTCGAACAGTCCGCGAACGGTCATCTCGGTGTCGTGCTCACCCACCGAGTGCGCAGAGAACAGGGAGCGCAGCTGGCCAAGCTCGCTCTCGTTGAGGCGGAACGCCTTGGTCTTGCGAAGCTCGTCCATGAGCGCTTTCACCCGCTGCGCGTCCTGGCCTGAAAGCTCGAACAGCAGGCGCTCGAAATTGCTTGCAAGCTGAATGTCCATGCTCGGGCTAGAAGTGGCGACCACGCCCTTAGGCTCGTAAACACCCGAGGCAAGCGCGCGGGGAAGACTGTCATTGAGGTTCGTGGCGATAACGAGGCGCGCGACGGGTAGGCCCATCTCTCTCGCCGCGTAACCCGCGAAAATATCACCGAAATTTCCAGTGGGCACGGTGAAGGCCACGGCCCGATGGGGTGCGCCAAGGCCTACGCCAGCGGTGAAGTAGTATGGGACTTGGGCGAGGATGCGCGCGAAGTTGATCGAGTTGATGCCGGTCAGCCCAAGGCGGCCGCGGAGCGCGCTGTCGCCCAACAGGGACTTCACGATCCCCTGGCAGTCGTCGAACGTGCCTTCCAGCGCGATGTTGTGCACGTTGCGCTCGGCTGCGGTCGTCATCTGCCGGCGCTGGACGTCGCTCACGCGCCCCTTGGGGTGCACGATGAAAATGTCGATCGTCTCTAGTCCGCGAAACGCCTCGATTGCGGCAGCGCCGGTGTCGCCCGAGGTTGCGCCGATCACGGTGGCATGCGCGCCCTTGCGCAACAGCGCGCGGTTCATGAGCCGCGCTACCACCTGCATAGCGAGGTCCTTGAAGGCGAGCGTCGGGCCGTGGAACAGCTCGAGAATAAAGCTGTTCGGCGCGATCTGGCGCAACGGAGCCACCGCCGGGTGATGGAAGCTGCCATAGGCCTCTTCCAGCACCGGCTCGATATCGGCAAGGCAAGGATCGCCTTCGAGGTAAGGCCGCATCACCCGATAAGCCGCGTCGGCATAGTCGAGTCCGGCGAGGCCGGCGATCGCGTCGGGCGAAAGCTTCGGCCAAGCTTCAGGCATATAGAGCCCGCCATCGCGGGCAAGCGCGGCAAGGAGCGCACCCTCGAAGGAAAGCGCGGGCGCTTGGCCGCGCGTCGAGACGAACTTCAAAACGGGCCTCTTGGCTAAAGGCGGGGGTTTTGGACGGGAACCTACCGTCAGGCGCGCTCGCCCGCAACAAGAGCCAAGGCCTTAAACTTAGGGCTGTTCCCGCCGGTAAAAGCTCCGCACGTAAAAGCCATAGATCACGATAAGGGCCGCGGCGAGCGCGAACCAGGTGATGGCGTATTGCAGGTGATTGTTGGGGAGCTCGAGCCGCGTCTGTCCGCCCTCTGGCCAGCCGCCGGGAACGTCGCTCTTCTCGGCCTCGATGAAAAACGGAGGCACATCGAGCGTCGCGGTCGGAAACATCGAGGAGACCAAGCCGTTCAGGTCGCGCCAGAACCAGCGATTGGCCGCAGGCTCGTTGTTAGGCGTGAATAAGCGCTGGGTGTCGGGCGCGCGCACGATCCCCGTGACCGTCGTCACGCCCTCGATCTGTCCAGAGGCGCGGGTTGACAGATCCTTGAGGTTATCCGGGACGAAGCCGCGATCGACGAGCACCAGCTCTCCCTGGGTCGTCCTGAACGGGGTGATTACATGCCAGCCCGGCGTGCCGTCGGAGATCGACTGGGAGAACAGATAGCGCTCTTTACTATTGTCGAAGCGGCCCTCGACGTGGACGCGGTAGTAGGTCGGGTCGCGTCCCTCCTTCGCCAGAGCGATCGCCCGATCGAGGCTGATCGGATCGCCCTTCGTGCGCGCATTTATGGCGGCTATCAGCCCTTCCTTCCAATGCAGCCGCTTCAATTGCCACACGCCAAGCCCGATCAGCACGGCGAGCATGGCAAGAGCGACCACGGTGAAGCCTATGAGGCCCTTGCTTCGCATCGCGCGCTACTCCGAGGCGAGCTTCCCCTCTTCGGCCTTATGTCTGAACTGAAGCGCGATCAGCACGCCCTTGAAGGACCGGAGCAGGACGAGCGGCAGGATGATGGCGAGAGGGCCCCACAGCGCCGCGTGCAGCCAATAAGGCGGCGAATAGAGAATCTCCACGATGAGCGCGAGGCCGACCACGACGAATCCCGTGACCAGGATCACGAACACGGCAGGCCCATCGCCCGAATCGGCGAAGCGATAGTCGAGCCCGCAAACATCGCAGCGTGGGGCGAGTGCGAGGTAACCGGCGAAGAGCTTGCCGTGATGGCAGGAGGGGCAGCGGCCGAGAATCCCCGCCAAAATCGTCGAGCCTAGCGAAGGCACCTGCTCGGTCTCTCGGACCATCTTAGTTCCTTGAAAACGAAGGGGCGGCCGCGCGGCCGCTCCTCCAAACACAGCGGAGCCGCCGCTATTCCGCAGGATAGTGGCTGCCGGCGCCCCACACATAGATGCAGGTGAACAGGAACAGCCACACTACGTCGACGAAATGCCAGTACCAGGCCGCCGCCTCAAAGCCGAAATGCTGCTTCGGCGTAAAGTCGCCGCGCATCGCCCTGATCAGCATCACCGTCAGGAAGATGGTGCCGACAATCACGTGGAAGCCGTGGAAGCCTGTCGCCATGAAGAACACCGATCCGTAGATGTGGTTGGCGAAGGCAAATCCCGCGTGGGAATACTCGTAGGCTTGGCAGGTGGTGAACAGGATGCCGAGGACGATGGTGCAGAGCAGCCCTCGCACCAAGCCCTTGCGGTCGTTATGCAGCAAGGCATGGTGCGCCCAGGTCACCGTCGTGCCAGAGGTAAGCAGGATCAGAGTGTTGACGAGGGGCAGGCCCCACGGGTTGAAGGTGTGAGCGAACCAGCCGAGCCCTGCTATGTCGGTATCGGCGCTCGGCACCGGCGGCCACTGGCCGCCGAGCACTTGCGTCTTGGCGTAGGTGATGGCGCTGTCGGGATAGAGCGCCGCGTCGAAATAGGCCCAGAACCAGGCGACGAAGAACATCACCTCAGAGGCGATGAACAGGATCATGCCATAGCGGAGGTGGAGCTGCACGACCGGGGTCTCGTAACCCTCGTGCGCCTCCCTGATCACGTCCCGCCACCAGCCGAACATGGTGAAGATCACGAGCAGGAAGCCGGGGATCACGTACCAGAGGTGCGGCGTGCCGGCCTTCTTGGACACGAAAAACAGGAGCGCGCCGATGGCGAGGGTGAAGGCCGCGACTGCGCCCACGATCGGCCACGGACTCGGATTGACGAGATGATAATCGTGTTGTCTCGCGTGGGCTTGGGCCATCGTTCTTTCCCTTCCTCCAGAATCTAGCCTTGCGGCGCGGCGGTCGTGCCGGGGTCGTTGTCGCTACGATAGAACGTGTAGGACAAGGTGATGTCGGTAATGTTCTTAGTGTCCTCGTCCTCGACGATCTTGGAATCGACGAAGAAGGTCACTGGCATCTCGACGCTCTGATTGGCGGCGAGCGTCTGCTTCTTGAAGCAGAAGCATTCAATCTTGGTGAAGTAGCGGCCGGCGAGCTCTGGCGCCACGTTGAACACGGCCGTGCCGCTGACCGGCGCCGAGGTGTTGTTGGTCGCCTTGAAGAAGGCGAGCGCCACCTCGCCGATTTTCACGTCCATCACGCGCTGATCGGGGGCAAAGGTCCAAGGCAGCGCGCCATCGACATTGCCGTCGAAGCGGACGCGGATGGTGCGGTCGAGCACCTCGCCTGGCGCGCGCTCGGCCCGCTGCGGCACGCCGCCATAGCCGGTCGCCTGACAGAACAGGCGGTAGAGCGGGACGGAGGCGAAGGAGAGGCCGACCATCGCCGCAACGATGCCAACGCAAGCGAGCGCCACCACGCCGTGGCGCTTCTGTTGCCTGCTCTTGTCGTTTGCGGGCTCGGTCATGATGCCTGTTGAGAATCACAGCGGCCGGTCGGCCACATGTCCGCCGAGCCTGACGATGGTGACGATGAAGAACAGCACAACGAGCGCGGCGAGGATCCAGGCGATAGCCAGGGATCGCATGCGTTGGCGGCGTTTTCGTTCTTGTTCCGCATCATGCATTACGACGTCCAGGGGAGCGGCAGGGCGATGCCGCCGATGGTGAAGGCCTGCTCGACGAGGAGCGCGGCGAACAGGAGGAAGAGGTAGAGGACGGAATAGCCAAACAGGTTCTTCGCGGCGCGGTCGGCCTTGTCCCCTTCCCTCTCACGGTAGCAATCGTAAGCGAACACCACGAACAGCGCGCTGAGCACCGAAGCGATAGCCGAATAGAGCGTGCCGCCGAGGCCGATGATGGCGGGCACCATGCCGAGGGGCGCGAGGATCAGGCTGTAGATCAGGATCTGGCGCCTGGTGGCGCCAGGGCCGCTGACCACAGGCAGCATCGGCACCCCGGCCTGCGCGTAGTCCTTGGTCCTGAGCAGAGCGAGCGCCCAGAAGTGCGGGGGCGTCCACACGAAGATAATGAGGAACAGCACGAAGGATTGCAGGCTGATGCTGTCGGTCGCCGCTGCCCAACCGATCATCGGCGGCACTGCGCCGGCAGCACCGCCAATCACGATGTTTAGCGGCGTCGCCCGCTTCAGCCACATGGTGTAGACGAAAACATAAAAGGCGATAGTGAGCGCAAGCAGCGCGGCCGAGAGCCAGTTCACCATCAGCCCGAGGCAGATCACGGAGCCAGCGCCAAGCACTGCGCCGAAATCGCGCGCCTCGAGCCGGCTTATCTTGCCGCGCGGGACCGGCCGCGCCGCGGTGCGCGCCATGCGGGCGTCGATATCGGCGTCGTACCACATGTTGAGCGCACCCGCCGCTCCTGCACCAACGGCGATGCAGATCAGCGCGGCAATGGCGAGCACCGGATGCATCGAGCCTGGCGCCGCGACCAGGCCCACCAGGGCCGTGAAGACCACGAGGAACATCACCCGCGGCTTCATCAGCGCGACATAGTCGGCGACATCGCCGCCAATGTCGGCTTCGAACGTCTCGCGCGTTACGGGCAATGCTCCGTCGGCCATGCTTCACTCACTCAGTCGTGCCGCCGGCGAGCCGGCCCGGACGATGCTCGTAACCAAACCTGATCATTTAATGCGCGGCAGCGTCTCGTAGCTGTGGAAATTCGGCGGCGACGGCAGCGTCCACTCGAGCGTGGTGGCGCCAGCTCCCCAGGGATTTCCGGCCGTATGTTGTTTGCGGGCGAAGGCCTGGGCGATGCCGAACAGGAACACGAGCAAGCCGGCAAATGAGATATACGAGCCGATCGACGCGACGAAGTTCCAGCCAGCGAACGCGTCAGGATAGTCGGCGATGCGGCGCGGCATGCCGGCGAGACCGAGAAAATGCATGGGGAAGAAGGTGAGGTTGGCGCCGACGAACATCAGCCAGAAATGCAGCTTGCCCACGGTTTCCGAATAGAGGTAGCCGGTCATCTTCGGGAACCAATAGTACCAGCCGCCGAAGATCGAGAACACGGCGCCGAGCGACAGCACGTAGTGGAAATGCGCCACCACGTAATAGGTGTCGTGGAAGGAGCGGTCGACGCCGGCATTGGCCAGCACCACACCAGTCACGCCCCCGATAGTGAACAGGAAGATGAAGCCGAGCGCCCATAGCATCGGCGTGCGGAACTGGATCGACCCGCCCCACATGGTGGCGATCCACGAGAAGATCTTAACGCCGGTGGGCACGGCAATGACCATGGTGGCGAACACGAAATAGGCTTGCGTGTTTACGCTGATGCCGGCCGCGTACATGTGGTGCGCCCACACCACGAAACCGATCACGCCGATGGCGACCATGGCGTAAGCCATGCCGAGATAACCGAACACCGGCTTGCGCGCAAAGGTCGACACGATCTGGCTGATCATGCCGAAACCCGGCAGGATGAGGATGTAGACTTCCGGATGACCGAAGAACCAGAACAGGTGCTGCCAGAGCAGCGGGTCGCCGCCGTGAGCGGGATCGAAGAACGCCGTGCCGAAATTGCGGTCGGTGAGCAGCATGGTGATGGCGCCGGC
>DATFVO010000205.1:0-8762 GCA_035260265.1 Methyloceanibacter sp. | reverse complement strand
ACTCAGGCGAATGGCGTCATCTGTCCGATGATGACGTTGCCGCACTGCGTGGCATGGTTACACGAGGACTAAAGCGGCGGAGGGGATTGGAGAAAAGCCCCCGCAGGGGTGCAAGCCCAGCCACGGTGAAGCCCCGGAGGGGGACTGACCCAGGGCCGGGGCTTCAGGGACTTCCCATTGCCAGCCCCAGTTCATGCTTCAACACCTATGGGTCGGAAAGAAGGCCGTCGGGCGGTGCTGGGATGTGAACGTTGAGGGGATTATCCAGTCTGAGTGCTTCTGCGCTTGGGCTTGCCCCATTCATCTAAGAGGCACTCATTTGCCTCAATGTCAGATGCAAACGCTAGCCACGTTCGAGCAAGGTCGGACCATATCTTTCTTGCTTCGGGTGTGTCAGATGTTTGCGCCATTCGCACGCAATCCAGCGCATGTTGGCGACAGTCACTAGGGTGGATACGCATGACAGTCGTCTCGACCTCTCCTATCCAGGGAGAAGTAGGAAAAAGCGGGCCCTTCGTTACCGAGGGCCCGCTGAGCTTAAGACAAAGATTAGCCCGGGGGGCGACCCGGACCAATACGAAGCATAAACCCCCAGACCGTGGTCAGGAAGGTTAATGTTTGTTGACCCGCTAGTATCCACCTCAACACCCACCCCAATAAATGGCAGCGTGATTTCCCAAGCCGAAGGGGAAGGCGCGTTAGTTGCTCATTGCCCTGCTAACAAAACTGAGGCTTGGATTTTGTTAGCAACAAGTTAGCAGGCACTTTCTCGATGCGCCTCCGGGCACCTTAGGTTTCCTTGCAAGGAAACAAGGGCAACATTTGGTCCCGCATCAGGTGCACTGCCTCGGCGATGGTGCGGACATTGGTGCGCGGCTCGAGGCAATCGATGCCGCTTTTGAGAATGGCTCGCACATCTTCGCAGGTCAGGATTTTCCGCTCGACCAAGCGCTCAAGCAGCGCGAGCACCGTCACGCCATTCGCCATTGCAATGCCTTGCGCGCTGCAACCTAGGAAATTCATCATGGCTTATTGCTCCAGTTTTTTTGCCATCTCCAAGGGAGACAGGTTTCCTTCCAATTTCTAATTTTATAACGATTCTGCAGCGGTTTTGGACGCGTTCCCACTGTGTTCATGTTCGGAACCGTCGTCGGGCTTCTTGGCTTAACGTCATGGCTAGGCCGGGCACCGAGGAGCACGTGATGAGAACCGTTTATCTATTACTTTGCGCATCAGCCATGCTTGCCTGGCTCGCGCTGCCCGCCGAGGCGGCCAAGACTTATCAATATAGCGAACGGGTGCAGCACGCCTGCGCCAACGACTACCGCGCGCACTGCGGCGAGTACGGAATCGAGACCTCGGCGCTAAGACTCTGCATGAACAAAGCCGGCCAACAGCTGTCGCATGGCTGTGTCAATGCGCTCGTCGCGGACGGTCAGGTCTCGCGCGCTGAGGTCGAGCGGCGCAAGCGCACGGGCCGCTGATAGGGGCGAAACCGATCCTGCGCTGAGGCGTTACCACTTCATAGGGGCACTACCTGGACGTAGTGAAGATATGCGCCCAACCTCGCCCCCGCGCCGCCGTCGTGCACTTATCGTCGAGGACGAGATCCTGATTGCACTCGACCTCGAGGACGCCATGTCAGACCTCGGTTTTGAGGTGTGCCCACTCGCCTCTAGCGACCGCGGCGCACGCACGCTCGCCATGCGCGACCAGCCCGACATCGCCTTGGTCGACGTCTGCCTCGAAGGCGGGCGCGAAGGCATCGAGACCGCGCGCTGGTTGCGCGATGTGTGCGGCGCGTCGGTCGTGTTCGTCACCGCCTGCAATGACGAGCCGACGATCGAGCGCATCCACGATCGCGTGCCGGGCGCGCCGGTGCTGGCGAAGCCGGTCTATCGCGATGAGCTTGCGAGCGCCGTCGCGAGTGCAGCCATCCTGGCTTCGCTCGAATCTGCGCCCGGCGCGAACGCCGGCCGCTCCGGACACTGACTCATCAGGCTCGCTGTTGCGCGCAAGCAACCAACGATTTCTTTTTGCCGTGAGCGTGACTCGGGGAGGAGCGCGTCGCGCGATTTGGGTTTAAGCTCGGCGACGTTAGACCAGGGACGCGGGGGGACTTTCAATGAAGAACGCCGGCTTTGGATTGCCGATCGCTTTCGTCGTCGTCATTTGCTTTGGCGGGACGGCGCTTGCCGAGACGCCGTACAGCAAGGCAGTGCAAAAGGCTTGCGCCGCCGATTACCGCGCCCATTGCAGCGAATACGGGCTCGAAACCGCGGCGCTCAGAACCTGCATGGACAAGAACGGCCAGAGCCTGTCTAAGACTTGCGTGCAGGCGCTGGTCGCCGACGGCCAGGTGAGCCAGGCAGAGGTGGACCGGCGCAAAAAATCTGGCCGCTGAAGTCGGACATTCATCCGCGAGCATGTCGAGCATTTTAGGTTGGGCCTGGCTAAGTTCGGCTGGAACCAAATTTGAGGCTGCAAGTCTCCTTCCCTAGGTGGGCGCCTAGAAGGTTTTGCTCGCGATGCTTATCGTCGGATCGGCGGCGGCGCTAACCGCCATTGCCGTCTTCGTCGGCTGGGTGTTTATTCAGCGCTTACGCGCCCGGTGGCGCCTGCGACAGGCGGAGAAGCGGGCGGCAAGCCGCGAACGGCAGGAGAACGTCGAGCATCTTTCTCCCGAGTGATGGGCCGGTGGCCCGGATTTTGCACTGCTGTTCGCCGCAAAATGGCCGCGGCCAGTTGGTTTGGTTGTAGAGCGCTCACGCGCTTGTAGCGCCAGCATGGTTGGACGCGAGGCGAATCACGTTCAATATGGCTGGTCCGAAGGGAGGCCCCTTTATGAGTACTCCACCGAAATCGCCGGGCGGCAAGCCGCAAGGCACCGCGTCGCACGGCGCGACACCACGAAAATCGGGCAACCACAAAGCGCCAAAGACGGTCGCCGCCGAGCAGACCGGCGCCGCCAAGCGCGAAGAGGTTGTTCACACGGCGAAAGCTCCCGCTGAGGAGGCCGCTCCGAGGGCGAAAGCGCCTGAGGCAGGCGTAGCGAAGAAGGCGAAAGCTCCAGCGCCGGTCAGTCCAACGGCCAAAGCCTCTGAGCTGGAGGCTGCTAAGAAGGCGAAGGCTGCCGCAGCCGAGGCTGCCCAAAAGCCAAAGGCTCCCGCGGCGAAGGTTGCCAAGAAGGCGGAAGCGCCGGCGGTTAAGCCCGAAAAGAAGACCAAGGCTCCAGCGTCTGCGTCCGGCAAAAAGACGGTGGCTAGCGCTGCCGTGCCTGAGCTTTCCGGAGACACCGTCAAGAGCGCAATGGACACGATTGAGCGCTCCTGGAAGGCGGCTGGTCTCGGAACCGTCGCCGTCAATCGCAAAATCCTCGATTTTGCACGCCAGAACGTGTCATCGGGACTTCATCTCGCCCGCAGCCTCGCCGGCGCGAAAAATCCCGTCGAGATGGCGCGGCTGCACGTCACGTTCTGGGACGAGCAGATCAGGGCTTTGGCAAGCCAGGCCGAGCAGCTCCGCGCGTTGTCGGCCGAGGTTGTCAGCAAGGCCTCGGAGCCGCTCCGCGAGCACATGCGCAAGAGCCTGTCCGGTTCCGACTGATAGCCCCGCCCATATTGCCGATCGTGCCGCTACCCTGCGGCGACAGGATGCAGGCTCGAGCCTTGGGAAGTTGCCGAGCGCTGCACAGATTGTGGAGGCAGGCAAGTTTGAAGGAGTCCCCGCGGCTAAGCTCGACGCTCGGAAATCCGGCGCGTTCAAGATTGGCGGCGACACCGAGATTCATCGTCTCGGCTTCGGCGCCATGCGCATCACAGGCAAGGGCATCTGGGGCCCGCCGGAAGATAGGCCGGAGACGCTGCGCACGCTGAAACGTGTGCCTGAGCTCGGCATCGTTCATCGACGCCGCCGACTCCTATGGCCCGGACGGCGCGGCGCCGAGTCAGATCGCGCTTGCCTGGGTGCTGAGGCGCAGTCCAGTGATGCTGCCGATTCCCGGCACCTCGAAGGTCAAGCACCTCGAGGAGAACGTCGCGGCAGTCGACATCCAACTGAGCGACGAGGAATATGCTGCGCTCGACCGGGCCGCGCCGAATACGCCACGGCTTGATGCGCCTCACTGCTTGACCGGAGGCGGGGCCTTGCCGGTGAGTTGTCCGTAAAGGGCGAGCGCGCGGTTGACATAGGATGCCTGCCGCAGGGCGATCGACTCGGCCAGGCTCTCGCCGGCGAAGGCGAGCCCGTAGTAGCGGTAAACGCCGGGAGATTCGCGCTCCACGAAATGCACCGACAATAGGTCGCCGGGATTGAACAGCGTCAGCATGTAGCTCCTGACCGGCGTCGTGTTCTCGACTGCGACCACGAATCCGTTCGCGCTCAACTCTCTGATCTGCATCCGGTACACCACCTCTTCAGAGGTGCGGTTATCCTGCTGTGCGAAATAGAGGTCCTTGCCGCTTTTCATCTCGGCAAGAGTGAAGTCGGGGCGCGAATGGCCCGACTCGGGCGCCTCCAGCGCCTCCGCGCTTGTGATTAGCGTGCGCCAGCCGCCATCGCTCACCGACCAATATTTCAGGCCTTTCAGCGTCGAGATCGCGCCGAAGCGCTTGAGCAGGTCGTCGGTCGAGCCTTTGTAGGCGAAGCGGCCGGCGATAGCGACCAGCACACCGTCGTCCTTCGCTTCCCACCCGACGCAAGAGGGCGGCTTCCAGGCGGCAAGCGCGGACCCACTGATGACCTCGACCGCAGGCGCCGCGTCGACGGCCGCGTAGTCCGGAACGGGCGTCGCGCCGCAGGGTGGCACCGGGCTTTTCTCGGCGGCGATGGCAACAGCGGCCGAGAGCGACAGTGCGGCAATAGCGAGAAGGACCCTCACGGGAGGAAAGCTCTACTCGATTTCCGGCAGGCGTAAAGCACGAATCTGTCGCTCAAAATCCTGGACAGCTTGCTATCAAAGATGACCAAATCCACGCCTTGCAACATTGAACTGTCAGGCTTTGTCGGAACGGGGGTTGAGGGATCGAATGTTGCGCGAGGGGCTGATCTTCGTTGGAACCTGCGATATCGCGGGACATGTGCGCGGCAAGGGTTTCCCGGCAAGCGAGCTCGCCACGCGTCGCAAGACGGGCATCGGCTGGACCCATTCCAATCTGATGCAGACGGCGTTCGGGCCGATCCTCGACACGCCGTTCGGCACCGGCGGCGACCTCATGATCGTGCCCGACCCTTCCGCGGAAGTCGACGTCGATTTCGGCGATGGCTCTGCGCCAGAGCATTTCTTCCTCGGCGATATTCGCAACACCGACGGCACTCCTTGGGAGTGCTGCCCGCGCGAGTTCCTGCGCCGCGCCATCGCCGCGCTCGACGAGGCGAGCGGCTTGCACCTGGTCGCAGCCTTCGAGCAGGAGTTCGTCTATACGGGAAACGAGGACCGGCCTGGCGACGCCTATAGCCTCGGCGCGTGGCGTCGACAGGGCATCTTCGGCGAAAGCTTCATCGCCGCGATCAGGGCTGCTGGCGCAGAGCCCGACTCTTTCCTTCCCGAATATGGGCCGCGCCAGTTCGAGGTAACGGTGAAGCCCGCGCCAGCGCTTCAAGCCGCAGACCGAGCCGTGATCGCCCGCGAGATGGTACGTGCCGCAGCGTTCCGCTTAGGTCACCGCGCCATCTTCTCGCCGATGCCTGCTGCCGAGGGCGTCGGCAACGGCGTGCATATCCATTTCAGCCTGCGCGATGAGACCGGCCAGCCAAAGACCTACGATCCTGACGGACCGTTCGGCCTGAGCGCGGATGCCGCGCATTTCGCTGCCGGCGTGCTCGCACATCTTTCGGCAATTTCCGCCATCACCGCGCCGTCGCCGGTCTCCTATCTGCGGCTCACGCCGAACCGCTGGGCGCCGACTGTGATCGACATCGTGAAGCAGGACCGCGGGGCCGCGCTTCGCGTCTGCCCGGTGTTCGCGGCGTTGAAGAAGAAGGACATCGCCAAGGCGTTCAATCTCGAGTTTCGCGTCTCCGACGGGTCGGCGAGCCCTTATATGGCACTCGGCGCGCTGATCTTCGGCGGCGCCGACGGGATTGCGCGCAAGCTCGCGCTGCCAGAGCCCGGCACTGAGGCGCAGCCTCTGCCGCGCTCGCTTGGCCAGGCGCTCGACAATATGGAGAAGAGCGCGGCAGTGCAGACTTGGTTCAGCCCGACCTTCCTCGAGGCTTATCTCCGCCATAAGCGCTCTGAGCTTGCCCATGTGGCGGCGCTCGATGCGCCGCAGCTCTGCGCGCGCTATGCCGAAGTCTATTGAGCGGCTGCCGCGAGCTTCACCACGTCCTCAGTGGAAAGCATGCGGCAATAGCCTTTGAAGCAGGACAGCGCCGCCTCGTGCCGCGCCTTGCTCTCGGCCGCGCAAGCATCATGCACGCAACTCATGTAGTAGCCGCGATCGGCGCCGTCCTTGATGGCGTGGTCGATGCATTGATCGGTGAGGAAGCCAGCCACGAACACATCTTCGATGCCGATATTGCGCAGGAGATAGTCGAGGATGGTGGAATTGAACACCGACGAAGAGGTCTTGGGCAGGACGATCTCGTCGGGTTGAGGGGCGATCTCGGCGAGAACTTGCGCCTCCCACGATCCTTTGGCGACCGACATGTTGGAGAGCTTGTAGTCTAGACTGCGGTCGCGGCCGTCATCGGTCAAATTCTCGATGACGGTGTAGATCACTTCAAGCCGGCCACTTCTGAACGCAGCGAGCAGCCGGCTGATGTTGGGAATCACACGCGAGGTTACGGCCAAATAAAACTCCAGCTTCTCCGCTTTCTGCTTTGGGCCGCAGGTCGCGTTCTGCACGTCGATGATGAGAAGCGCCGCGCGGCCGGGCAGAATCGGGCGATCGCGGGTGAACCGGGTTTGGGGGTTTGTCATCGCTTGAGCCCGTTTGCGATATCAGACGCGACGAGGATGAACTCGACATCGAAGTAAGGCCTGATAGCCCGTATCAAGCGCGCACCTGGCCTGCTCAGGCAATGCGGCCGTCTATCTCAGCGACCGCGAGATCGGGCTCGTCATTGCCTATCTGAAGCACATGGCTGGCCGAAAGCAGGGTCAGTAGGCGCGAGCGCCGCCCGTCAAAGGCTAGCCGCGGCTCATTTCTTCTCCGGCTCGGCGTCTGGGAAGGCGTCTGGCGCGTCGGTGAGAATCTTGGACATGGTCCAGCGCGGTTTCAACGTCTTCTCGATGTCGTCGATGCGCCAATGTCCGTCTTCCAGCACGAGGTCGAACAGCATATCGCTAGGGCGATCGAAATTCTTGAATGTCGCCCGCACTTGCGCTTGTGACGACGTTTGCGACACGGGCGTGATCTTGAGCTCGGTGAGCTTCCAGTCCTGACCATCGATGAACACGTCCCAGTCGATTCGGCCGACTTCGCCTTCCGGCGTTTCCTTCGCGTCCTTGTCGACGAGAGCCTGCAGCCGCTTGCTGAACACGTGAGGCAATCCAGCCTGATCGGTCTCGTAGGTCTTGTAGATCGCGGTGATCAGCGTCACGGGGTCGCTGTCGACAGACTTCGCCGACGCGGCGCCAGCGAGGACGAAACCGAGAAAGAAAGCAAGAATGATACGCATTGGGACTCCTGGTCAGACCAAGGCCGGCAACACGACGGCGGCGTTGGCCGCAAGATAGGCTGCGAGAAGCACGGCGACCCCAATCCGTTCCGCGCGCACGATGGACCTTTCGGCGGCCTCATCGGCGCCGCGCGATGACGTCAGCACCACTCGCGCCAAGGCGGCGATGATGAACACGTAGGCAAGGAGATAAATCTTGTCGAGCATCATCAGGTAGTCGACGTCGGGCAGCGTGGCGCTCGAAGTGAGCTGCAACGCGACCAGAGTCAACAACGCCGTGATGCCGAGACCGATGCGGCCCTCGACGTAATGCGGCCGCACGAAGAATACGAACGCAGCGCAGATCACGATCAACACGATGGGAACGAAGGTCTTGACTGACATCGCCATGAGCGGTCGGGTGACCGGGACCGACAGAGTGACCCGCGAATAGGTGTCGCCCTGCGGCTCGGCGAGATCTCCGAAATTCGTCGGGTAGGTATTCGACGTGATGCGCATGACGGGCTTGACGACCTTGAAGCCGGGCAGTGTGATTTCGGGGTCGAGGCTGACGCTGCCGTCGGGGTCCGGTACATAGACCTGGGTATCCTGCTCGAGACCGTGTCCTCCATCACCACGGTCAGGAATTGGGTGTCGAAGGGATAGTCGGCGAGCTGGAACTTGGTCGAGAACCGGCCCTGGTCGCGAACGATGGCGTAAAGGCTGCCATCCGGCATTTGCTTTGGCTTATCGTAGAGCTCGGCACGCTCGTGGTCGTTAGGGTCGTAACGGTTCATGAACTCCATGGTCTTGGACGGATCGAGCGCCTGCGCCTTCCAGCGGAACCAGACATAGAGATCGACCGCATAGCTATTAATCTTGAAGTCGAGCTCCTGGATGTCGTTGACGTAGGCGCCGACCACGACCTTGTCCGGGCCTTCCGGAGCTTGTGCGGCAGCGATCGCCTCGATCACTTTGTGCGGGGGCGCCTCGGGTGTCGGTTCGCCCAGGGCAGAGGGCGACAGGGCAAAAAGAGCGAGCGCGGCGGCCGCCAGGCATCGCATGATCGAACGCGTCGTAAATCTCGTCGTCAAAACCGGAAATCTCTTTTCTGATGGAACGGCTTAGGCAGGAAGTCTCACCGACCTATTTGCCACAGC
>DATFVO010000204.1:0-3410 GCA_035260265.1 Methyloceanibacter sp. | reverse complement strand
CGCGCGGCGCCGGGCGCTCGCGCCGAATCCTCGGCCGCCGAGGATCGCGCGCGTTTGCGCCGGCTTGTGGGTTGAGATGTGGGTAGGAATGCAAGAGGGATGAAAAGCCTAGCAATATCAACGTGAGGCGGCGGAGACATCTCCGCACCCTCAATCACCTTGGCATTCGCGGCCGCGTCGCGCTGGGCGATCAACTCCTTGATAAGCTCTATCGAGCGCTCAAGCTGCTCGTCCGTCATCGCCTTGACGCCGCCGGAATGCTCGAATTTCAGCTCTTTCGGGACGAGCATGGCGCAGACCTTCAAGTAGCTCGCTGGACTCTCCCGCCGCACCCGCTTGAACACCTCTCGCCCATGCTGCTGCCAATCCTCCGCCAGATCGAGCAGAAAGCGCTTGTTGAACGCTCGGCGCGTAGCCTCTGGTGAGCCGCCAGGGTTTCCAGAATACCCCGGCGCGAACCTGCCGTTGATGCGGCCGTTGATGACCTTGGGGGCGGTGTTGTGTTCGGGCTTGGGGTCCATTGTCTTCGCCTGGTTCTCAGAACGAGGTATTTGCGGATGTATATCCGATTCTCGGGGAGTTTCAGCCAGCTAGGCTACCTTCGCGAGTGCGTCACCTTGGTTTGCGGACGCCACGTCGGTCGCTTGCGAAGCATCGAGGATAGCGCTCGGTGAGCAGCACGGCGGCGATGTCGTCGCGCTGCCACGGGCCCGCACCCTCAACTTGCCGCAGAACGGCCGACAAGTCCTTGGTTCAGACCTGAATTGTTCCGAATCGAAGCCTTAGCCGACCCTAAAGTGTCTCCAGCAAGGTCAGCCTAGCACACTGGCGGTCAGATTGGAGTTCGTCCGTTTTGGTCGGAAGGTATGGCGCGATGAACCGCGGGATTGCGGCCGAGCCGGCTTGGGCGTGTGGTTTTTCTGTTTTGGCGCCGAACGAAAAGCTGCTTCGTGGGCTGATCCGGCGGCCCGGCGATTGATCGAGGGGCTTATGTCTGGAGAGACAATTGTCGCGCCAGCGGTAAGAAAGGCATTCGAAGATAAGGGCTCGATCGATCGAGCACGCGGCAGATTGCAAAACCGACTAGCTTCGTGCTGGCTTGAGGCTATTCATCCATGCGGCGGCTCTTCACGGTTTTTTTTATTCCACTCCCTCACGGCATGCAGCTCGGACATAAGGTTCTGCACCCGGGTTTTAAGGCTCTTGATTTGCCTGTCGCGTACTTCGTCCGGCGGCAGTGGGGGTCTTTCAGTTTTGGGTTCGGCGAGCTTCCTCTCGGCTTGCGCCAAGTCGCGCCGTAGCATGGTGTTCGCGCTCTCGGCCATCGATGCCCCCCGCTTCGCCTGCGCTAGCGCTTGCTCCAGCTCGGCGATGCGCTCGTTACTAACGCGCAGCTTGTCTCCATCGCCACCAGCCTTCGCTTGTGCTTTGAGCCGGGCGATATAGCGGCGCTGACGCTCGGCATTTGTGCGGTCCATTTCCAAGGCTCCAGTTTGACTGGCTGCGTTAGTAACGCTACGTGTTACTAACGCTAGGTGATACCCGGTGTCAAGCAAATACGGATAAAACCGCTCTTATGAGCCATATAATTGTGGATTGACTAGAATGGACTAGATGAGCTATAGTCTTTGGCGGGACCCCCAATGTATAGCAATGTATAACGCTTGTTATACGTTTGTTGTCTCCCCCGGATATACCGGAAGGAGACACATGGTGGGCAAGTCCCGAAACTCCCCACAACCACCCAAGCGGCAACCTACGCGCGGATTCTCGCGCTACAAGCGCAGCGAGACCGCACGGCTGCTGAAGGGCGCTGCCGATGCCGGGCATACGGTGCGCGGCCTCGAGGTCGACCCCGTCACCGGCGCGCTGCGTATCCTCTTCGGCAAGCCCGACGAGGCGGTCGAGAAGGTGAAAGACCTGATCAAATGAAGCCCAAGCGCTCCGCTCTGCCGTTGCCGCGCTATACCCTGCGTAAGCCGAGTAAGCACGGCTGGAGCTATTACTTCAACGTGCCGTCCTGGGCGCGCGCTGCCGGCTGTCCGCTGCAGAGCGAGCCGCTCGGGAGCGACTATACTGCGGCCGTGCAGCGGGCGGAGACGGTGCTGCTGCCGGCTCTTGATGCTTGGCGCGGCGACGTCAGCCCCACTGTAGGTGCTACGCCGGGCACGCTCGACTGGGTCTTCAGTGAGTATCGCAGCGACCGCCGCTTCACTGAGCTCTATGACCGCACTCGGCGCAACCACGAACTCGGCTTTCGCCTAGTCGGCGGCTTCCTCCTGAGCGATGGGCGGCGACTGGGTCAAGTCCGCCTCGCATCCGTCACCAGCGACGTGATCGACACCCTCTACGACAGGCTGCTCCTAATCAAGAAAACGGACGCCGCCGGCAACGTGATCGAGCGCGAGCGCCGCACCACCGTGAACCACGCCATGAAGACCTGTCGGCGGGCTTGGAACGTCACCGCTCGACGCCATCCTACCCTCGTCCCGTCCGTCAATCCGTTCGCCAGGATGGGCCTGCGCTCCTCCAACCGCGAGACGCCGACGGCGAGCTATGCCGAGCTCAAGGCGTTCCGCGCCAAGGCGATCGAGATGGGGCTCTCCTCGCTAGCCACAGCTGCATTGATCGGATGGGAGTGGCTGCAGCGCGTGCGCGACATCTTCGCCACCTTCGACGTCACGCATTATCGGCCGAAAGAGCGGCCGAACGCAGTGCGCATCTTGCACGAGAAGACGCAAGAGGAAAATTGGATACCGCTGTTCGATGACGCCGGCGTGCCGCTTTATCCCGAGCTTATGCTCGAGCTCGATGCACTCAAGCGCGATCGCATCGGCGGGTTGATGCTGCGCCGCGATTGGGGCGAGCGCACGCCTTGGTCGGCCGGCAGCGGCGATGTCTCACTCCTATCACGCAAGGTCAAGGACATCGTCAAAGCCGCTGGTCTGCGCGAGGAGCTCACGCTCATGTCGTTCCGTCATGGCGGATTTACCGAAGCCGCCGACGCCGATCTCTCCGACGCCGAGATGCGAGCGGCGGGACGGCACAAGTCGGCGAAGGTGCTACCGCGCTATGCCAAGCGGACGATGAACCAGGTCGAGGCGGGCGCAAAGAAGCGACGTGCAATGCGAACAAAAGCAGACAATTTGTCAGAATGACAACAGCCCGCTTGTCAGAATGAAGCGATGACGATGACGCAAGTCACTGAAAAGTTTGGAGTGGGCGAAGGCTATCGGACTTTCGCCAGCAGCCCGCAAGGCGGTTGGCGCTCGGTTCCATGCCGGCCCCAAACGACGAAGAAATAAAATCCATGCTACCTTGTGGCCATGTCGATCGATGTCGTCGATCTGCGCAATTTCTATGCCCAGCGCCTCGGCGTCGTCGCCCGGCGCTTCGTCGGGCGCGGCATT
>DATFVO010000203.1:0-4526 GCA_035260265.1 Methyloceanibacter sp. | reverse complement strand
GTTGAGCATGATCACGGTCGAGGACACGGCGAAGCCCTCGAAGTCGCGCACGAGCGTTGCCGTGGCGCCACAAGTGAGCCTGCGGCCGGCGATGACCAGCCTGCCGGGAGCGACGAGCTTGCCCTGATCGAAGGCAGCCACGTTCTGCTCGGGATTTGCCGCCACGAGCGCTAGGCAAAGCGCAAAAAAAATCCCGAGACGGGCAGCTGTCCGCATTCGCTTTCCCCCTGCTGCCCTATCCGCTTCCCTTGAGCAGTGTGCGGGTGGCGTACACCTACGTCAACGCCAAAGGCGGCTGGCTTGGGCTCGCCGTTGCCGCGAGCCGGGCCTTAGCCGACGCGGATTGTGTTGGCTCGGAACCGCCCTCCGAGACCGGGCAAATCGCATGAGAGCAAGGGCAAATGCCCGTCGGGCACCAAATACAGCGCCGCGAAAAAGAGCTGCGTCAAGTGAGCTGCGGCAACGAGCCGGTCGGCCCCCCTCCATGATCATCAATAGTTAAGCCAGTCACGTCACGTTGTTGTGGCTGGTCCACAATGCGCTGCAAGCACGCGGCGGGGATCTCGTTCTTGTCACGCGAAGCAATGCGTCCAAAGGAGGACCAGAGATGGGAAAGGACAAGATTCGCACAACCGAGGCGGCGGACCGGCTGGCGCAGCTCGCGGAGCAGCTGCGCAACGGAACGATCTCCCTTGGCGAGGAGGACGAGCCGATCAGCGTGCCCCATGACGTCAGGCTCAAGGCCGACCTTGACGATGACAAGCTCGAAGTCGAGCTGAAATGGGAAGAGGCGTAGACGCGCGAAAAGCGCTCTATCCCTTAAGCCGACGCGTCCTGCTCGATGCGCTCCATATCGGCATCGGACAAGCCGAAATGATGGCCGATCTCGTGCACCAGCACGTGGGTGACGATGGCACCGAGCGTTTCCTCGTGCTCGGCCCAATAGTCGAGGATCGGGCGGCGATAAAGAAACACCATGTCGGGCAGCGCGCTGACGTCGGTCACGCTCTTGCGGGCAAGATCGACGCCAGAATAGAGGCCGAGTAGGTCGAACGGCGATTCGATCCCGAGTGAATCGAGCACATCGTCAGTCGGGAAGTCCTCGACCCTGATCAGGATTTCGCCGGTCAGCTTGCGGAAGCGGGCCGGGAGCTGGCGGTAGGCCGTTTGCGCGATCGCTTCAATCTCGCCGATGCTTGGAGCCTCCCGCGCCGCCCAATCGAAGCCTCCGCCTTTGCTTTTCATGGCCCCTTGCTACCACGCTGGGAAGGGGTTTCTGAACGGGACGTGAATTTCCCGCTCAGGTCGTATTCAGGCAATGTCTTTAATCTAGTCACTGCTGACGGCCCGCGGTGACGCGGGCGACGAGCGGCGCGAAGGCAAGCGCGGGCGCCGTTGGCGATATCGAGCACGCGCCAGGAAGGCTTGGGATTGGCGAGCTCGATCAGCCGCGCGAGGCTCGGTCGTCTCGCATGCACCGCCGAAGCCGCGTAGTCGGCCGCAGCCTCACCGAATGTCTGCTGAACCAGGGAGGTCACGCCGTCGCGCTCGGCGCGACAGTCAGTGGAATTCGCGGATGTCGACGAAGCGGCCGGCGAGAGCCGCAGCAGCCGCCATCACCGGCGACACGAGATGCGTCCGGCCAAGCCGCCCCTGGCGACCTTCGAAATTGCGGTTCGAGGTCGAGGCGCAGCGCTCGCGCGGAGCTAGCTGATCCGGATTCATGCCGAGGCACATCGAGCAGCCAGGCTCGCGCCACTCGAAGCCAGCGTCTTTGAAGATCTGGTCGAGCCCCTCGGCCTCGGCTTGCGCTTTGACGAGACCAGAGCCCGGAACGATCATGGCGCGGATGTTCTCGTTCACGTGCCGGCCGCCCACGATGCGCGCAACCTCGCGCAAATCCTCGATGCGGCCGTTGGTGCAGGAGCCGATGAATACGCGGTCGAGCTTGATGTCGGTGATCTTCTCGCCGCCCTTGAGGCCCATATAGTCGAGCGAGCGCTCGGCGGCGCGCCGCTTGGTCTCGTCGGCAATCTCGGCCGGTACGGGCACGCGACCGGAGACCGATACGACCTGCTCGGGGCTCGTGCCCCAGGTGACGAGCGGCGGCAGCTTCTCGGCATGCAGCACGACCTCGCGGTCGAACTCTGCGTCATCGTCCGAATAGAGCTTCTCCCAATGATGCTTCGCCACCTCGAAGGCGCCGCCCTTCGGCGCGCGCGGGCGCCCCTTGATGTATTCGAAGGTCGTCTTGTCGGGCGCTATCAGGCCGGCGCGGGCGCCGCCCTCGATCGACATGTTGCAGATGGTCATGCGCCCTTCCATGGAGAGAGCGCGGACGGCATCGCCGGCATATTCGATGACGTGGCCGTTGCCGCCTGCGGTGCCGATCTCGCCGATGATGGCGAGGATGATGTCCTTGGCGGTGACGCCGTTCTTCAGCGTGCCGTCGATGCGCACGCGCATATTCTTGGCCTTTTGCTGAATCAGCGTCTGGGTGGCGAGCACGTGCTCGACTTCGGAGGTGCCGATGCCATGGGCGAGAGCACCGAAAGCGCCGTGCGTCGAAGTGTGGCTGTCGCCGCAGACGATGGTGGTGCCGGGCAGCGTGAAGCCCTGCTCGGGGCCGACGACGTGCACGATGCCCTGGCGGCGGTCGCGCTCGTGGTAGTACTCGATGCCGAATTCCTTGGCGTTCTCGGCGAGGGTCGCGACCTGGAGCGCAGACTCTGGATCATCGATGCCTTTGGAACGGTCGGTGGTCGGCACATTGTGGTCGACTACGGCGAGCGTCTTTTGCGGCGCGCGCACCTTACGGCCAGCCATACGCAGGCCTTCAAAGGCTTGTGGGCTCGTCACCTCGTGCACGAGGTGCCGGTCGATATAGATGAGGCAGGTGCCGTCGGGCGCCTCGTGCACGAGATGCGCGTCCCAGATCTTGTCGTAAAGGCTGCGGGGCTTTGTCATTGCGGATTGTCGTAGTGCTGAATTCGCAATTTACTACGCGTCAAATAGCGATTGGATAGTGAGTTGCCAACTCTGGCATGCCCGCTGAAGTGCCAGGCATCCCCGTGTCCTAGGCTCAAATCGTGGATGGCTGGGACAAGCCCGGCCATGACGAATGAAGGATTGCGAGGAGCGACCTAGCTCTTCTTGGGCTTGGCAGGCTTGTCCTTGCCAGCCTTCTCAGGTTTGGCCTTGGCGGCTTTCTCGGACTTGGGCTCCGCGGCGACCTTAGCCTCTGCATGTGCGGCTTCGCCTTCGGCGCCTTGCTCTTCATCGGCGGGCACCTCATCGACCGTGGTTTCGGCCATCAGGTCCCTCGCCTGGGAGATCCAGTCGAGGTTCTCGATGGCGCGATTGAGGTTGAGCGCCTCATCGAGCCGCGCGATCTCTTCGTCGGTGAGATTGGCGATCTGCTCGTATTTGATGATCCCGAGCTTGTTGAGGCTCTTCTCGGTATCGGAATTGAGGCCCTTGATGATCTTAAGATCATCGGGCTCGCCCTTCGGCCTGGTGAAGCCCTTGAAGGCATCGGCCTTCTTGCCCTTGACCTCCTGACGCTCGACGATGCGGGCAGACTTGCCGCGGCGTCCGCGCAAATAATAGAGCTTGGCGCGGCGCACCCTGCCTCGGCGCACGACCTCGATCGACTCGATCAGAGGCGAGTGCACCGGGAAGACGCGCTCCACGCCCTCGCCGTAAGAGATCTTGCGCACAGTGAAGTTCTCGTTGACCCCGCCACCGGCTCGCCCGATGCACACGCCCTCATAGGCCTGCACGCGGGTCCGCTCGCCTTCGACCACTCTGACGTTGACGCGGAGCGTATCGCCGGGACCGAAATCCGGCAGCTTCCGCTTTTTTGAGAGGGCCGCAACCTGCTCTTTTTCGAGCTGCTCGATGATGTTCATAGCTAATACCTTTCGGTGGGCGCCTGCCTGGCTCATGGCCTTCCGGCGAACGCCATTCTTTTTGATTGATCCTTAAGTTGATTGCGAGCGGGGAGCGCTCGCGGCAGGTTTCCTACCCTAGCTTTGCCGCTTTGTCGATGGATTGGCGCCAAAAATCGCCTGCGGTCATGCCTTGCGGTGCGGGTGCGTCTGCCACAGGTCAGGCCGGCGGGCCTTGGTTAGCTTTTCGGCTTGCTCGCGCCGCCATTTGGCGATGGCCTTATGGTCGCCTGACAGCAACACCTCGGGGATGGCGCGGCCCTCCCACTCGCGCGGCCGGGTGTAGTGCGGATACTCGAGTAGGCCTTGCGCGAAACTCTCCTCGGCGAGCGAGCCCTCGTTGCCGGCAACACCGGGCAAAAGACGCACGCATGCATCGATCAGGACAAGGGCGGCAAGCTCGCCGCCCGACAGCACGTAATCGCCGATCGAGACTTCCTCGATGTTGCGTGCGTCGAGAACGCGCTGGTCGATGCCTTCGAAGCGGCCAGATAGCAGGATCGCGCCGGGGCCTCGCGCAAGCTCGCGTACCCGCGCCTCCGTGAGAGGCATGCCGCGCGGAGAGAGATAAAGCGC
>DATFVO010000202.1:0-7087 GCA_035260265.1 Methyloceanibacter sp. | reverse complement strand
CGCACGATCCCGAATGCTATCGCGGTTCAAGCGCCACTGGCGACAGTTGGGAGCAGTGAGGCGAGGCCTTCGCGGTAGGTTGGATAGCGAAGTTTGACGCCAAGCTCCGACTTGATGCGCGCGTTCAAGATGCGCCGGCTCCCTTCATAGAAGCTCCGCGCCATGGGGGAGAGGTCTGCTTCCTCGAAGGCAATCTCAGGCGGCGGCGGGATGCCGATCAGCTTCGCGGCGTGGGCCACCACCTCGTCTGGCGCTGCCGGCTCGTCATCGGCGACATTGTAGATGGCCCCGCCATTGGGATGCGCGATCGAGGCTTCGAGCACGTTTGCGATGTCCTCGACATGGATACGGCTGAACACCTGGCCATCCTTCTTGATGCGCCGTGCCGTGCCGGCGCTGAGCTTGTCGAACACACTCCGTCCTGGGCCGTAGATGCCTGCGAGCCGGAAGACCTGCACGAGGACCCCGGTCTCCTCGCCGAATCTAAGCCATGCCTGCTCGGCATCCACCCGGGCCGCTGTGCGCTCGCTGTTAGGCTTTGGTGCCGTGCTTTCGTCGACCCACAGTCCCTTCTGGTCGCCATAAACGCCGACCGTGGAAAGATAGCCGGCCCATTCGAGCGAACTGAGCCCAGCGATCTCATTGCGGTAATGCGCAAGCACGGCGTCGCCGTCCGGTCCCGGCGGGATCGAGTGAACGAGATGCGTGGTGCCGAGAAGCAGCTTGGCAACATCGCGATTGCCGGGCTCCCCGGCGAAGCGCGCGACTTGGTATCCTTGCGTGATGAGCCGCGCGATATTGGCTTCGTCGCGCGCGGTCCCTGCGACCTGCCATCCTTTGGCCGCGAGACGGCCAGCGAGTGCCTGCGCCGAGTAGCCGAGGCCGAAGGAGAACAGCCGGCTCACGCCGCCTCCCTGATCCACTCGGCTCTGACGGCAGAGTCCGGATCGTTGGCGTGCGTTGCGCGAAGCGCTGAGAAGCGGGAAGGTGCTAGCCGCGATAGCGCCCACACCGCCATGGCGCGCACGAGCGGAGAGTCGTCGCTCAGCCGCGCCTCGACCAGAGCCGCGAGCGCGGTGTCGCCCGCATTGCCGGCAGCGATCAGAACATTGCGCAGGAAGCGGTCGCGGCCGGTGCGCTTGATCGACGTGCCGCGAAAGCGCGCCCTGAACGCAGCATCATCGAGGAGAAGAAGCTCCGCGAGGGGCGGATTGTCGCTCTCGCCCCTGACGCTGAGCTTAGATTCATGCGCGGCGTGGGCGAACTTGTTCCACGGGCATATGGCGAGGCAGTCGTCACAGCCGAAGATGCGGTTGCCCATGGCTACGCGGAAGCGCGGTGCGATGTGTCCCTTATGCTCGATGGTGAGATAGGAGATGCAGGCGCGCGCGTCTATCTGATACGGCGCGGTGAAGGCTCCCGTCGGGCAAATGTCGAGGCAACGGCGGCAAGCCCCGCAGTGATCCTCCTCGGCCGCGTCTGCTTCGATCTCGGCGCTCGTGAAGATCGAGCCGATGAAAAGCCACGATCCGAACTCGCGTGACACGAGATTGGTGTGCTTGCCCTGCCACCCGAGACCTGCGCGAGCGGCAAGCGGCTTCTCCATCACTGGCGCGGTGTCGACGAAGATCTTCACTTCGCCGCCGGTGAGTTTCTGCACGCGCACGGCGAGCGGCTTGAGCTTCGCCTTGAGGACGTCGTGATAGTCGGCGCCTTGGGCATAGCTCGAAATGGCGCCGCGCGACTTCTGCTTGAGGACATTGAGAGGATCGCTCTGACGGCTGTAGTTCAGGCCGAGCAGGATGACGCTCCGCGCGTCAGGCCACAACGCACGAGGGCTTTTGCGGCGCTCCGCCGTCGTCGCGAGCCATCCCATGTCGCCTTGGCGGTGCTCGGCGAGAAATGCATCGAGGGCTTCGCCTGCGCCGGCAACTGCATCAGCAGAGGTAAAGCGCACCGCGTCGAAGCCAAGCGACTTGGCTTCCTCAACGATTCTCGCTTTCAGCGCTACTCCCATACGACTCTATGTCGGGGCGCTTCGCTCAGAAATCGAGGTCAGCGTAGCTCCCAGCAGGGGTGAAGCCAGCGACGCGGTCTTGCAGCAGCGGCCTGAACGAGGGCCTCGATTTCAACAGCGCGTACCAGTTCTTGGCCGGTTCATACTCCTCCCAGGGGACCTCGCCGAGAAAATCGAGGGTGGAGAGATGGGCGGCGGCGGATAGATCGGCAAAGCTCAGCGCATCGCCGGCAAGCCAGCTCCGCGTCTCCGCGAGATGGCCGATATAGGTGAGATGATAGCGCAGATTGTTGCGCCCTGCGCGCATCGCCTCCATGTCGGGCGAGGCGCTTTGCGGCCCGAAGCGCCGGTACACCTTCTCCTCGACGAGGTAAGACGTGACCTCGTCGAAGAATTTGCGGTGGAACCAGTCGGTGAGCCTGCGCGCCTCGGCCCGCGCGGCGGCGTCGCCGGGGAAGGGCTGGAACGAAACGCTGCTCCGCTCGTCCGCTGTGTCGCCGAGATATTCCGAGATCGCGTAGGCGCCGGCGATCGTGCCGTGCGCGTCGGTGAGGAGCACGGGCAGCGTGCCGGCAGGGTTCAGCTTGAGGAATTCAGCCCGCCACTCCCAAGGCTTCTCCTCGGCGAGCTCGGCCTCAAGCGCGCACTCGGCGAGCGCGAGCCGGATCGAGCGGGAGAACGCGCAGAGGGGATAGTGCAGCAGAGTGGCCATCGAACCGTCGGTGGCTAAGTGTTCAGATTGAAAGGAATCGCGCGCGTTAAGCGCCCGGTATAGAACCTGCGCGCGAGTCGAACAAGCGGGGCCGCGAAGGGCCATGACGATAGAGCAGATTGTCGTCCTTGCCGTGGTGCAGGGCATCACCGAATTCCTGCCCATTTCCTCGTCGGGGCACCTCATTCTCATCCCCCAGCTGATGCACTGGCCGGATCAGGGCATCCTCGTCGATGTGATGACGCATTTCGGCACGCTGCTTGCCATCCTCATCTACTTCTGGCGCGACGTGTGGCACCTCATTCTCGGCGGACTTGCCTTGCTCAGGGGCAAGCTCACCGACGACGGCAGGCTCGCGCTCTACATCGTGCTTGCCACCATTCCCGCCGTCGTGTTCGGATTCGTGCTCAAGAAATTCGGCTACACCGATCTCGACCGAAACGTCGCCATCGTGGCTTGGAACACGATCCTCTACGGCATCTTGATGATGATCGCCGACATGGTGGGCAAGCAGGAGCGGACCATCGCCGATGTGACGCTGGGGAGCGCGCTGGTTATTGGCGTGGCTCAGGCCCTGGCGCTGATCCCTGGCACGAGCCGGTCCGGCGTGACAATGACTGCTGCCCGGTTCCTCGGCTTCACCCGGCCAGACTCGGCGCGCTTCTCCTTCCTGCTCGGCATCCCGGCCACGGCAGGGGCCATCGTGTTCACCGTCGGCGATGCGATGGCAAGCGGCCAGAAGCTCACCATGGACGTGCTGCTGTGCGCGGCGCTGACCTTCGTTGCCGGCATCCTGGCCATCGCCTTTTTGATGAACCTGCTCCGCCGCATCAGCTTCCTGCCCTTCGTGCTCTACCGCATGGTGCTGGGCGGCTTCCTGCTCGTCATGCTCTACGGCTGAGGGCGAGGCTCAAGGCTTGGGCTTGAACAGGGAGAACTGGCCACGCGGGCGATATTGCTCGAGATATTCCGGCACCACGCTTGCGATCGCGACCGGCTCGATGCCGAGGCCCTCCAGCGTAGCGCCGGCCTTTTGTGCCGCCTCGCTAACCACGTTGTCAGTCTCAAGCAACCGCACTTGGTCGATGGTGAGCGGCGGCTTCGGAAGCAATTGCAGGAACGCGGCTTGCAGCTTGGCGAGCCAGAACGGCTCCGGCACGAGCAGGCGTCTGCGCATGGTGTAGGTGAGCACGCGCTGCATCACCTCTTTCAGGGTGAGGATCTCGGGGCCGCCAAGCTCGCAGGCCTCGCCCGCGGCGGCTTTGCCGGTCAGCCCGGCGATGACGGCTTTCGCCACGTTGCCGGCGAACACGGGCTGGAGCCGCGTCTTGCCGCCCCCGATTAGAGGGAGCACGGGGGCGATCCGCACAAGAGCGGCGAAGCGGTTGAAAAAGTCATCCTCAGGTCCGAACACGACTGAAGGCCTGAGGATGACGGCGTCAGGAAACGCGTCCCGCACCGCCTGCTCTCCCGCGGCCTTGCTCCGCGCGTAAACGGAAGGCGACTTGGCATCGGCGCCGATGGCCGAGACATGCACGAATGCGCGCGCCCCGGCCTTGCGCGCAGCCTCTGCGACGTGGCGCGCACCCTCATCCTGCACAGCTTTGAAGGTCTGCTTGCCGGTGGGAAAGAGAATGCCGACGAGATTGACCACGGCATCGGCGCCGTCTGCGGCCGCAAGTAGTGAGTCGGGATAGCGCACATTGGCCTGTACGGGGTTGATCTGGCCGACCCCGCCAAGGGGTTGGAGGTGGCCGGCGAGCTCAGGGCGCCTGACCGCAACTCGCATGCGCGCGCCAGTCTTGGCAATGGCTTGCACGAGATGGCGCCCGATAAAGCCCGAGCCTCCGTAGATGGTGATCAATGCGCTGTTGTTGAGAGTAACCGCCACTTAAGCCTCTCGGAGTACGCAATAGCCCCCGGACCGCCGCAGCAATACACGAGGGCTGCAAAGGCTTGAAGGCATATGTGGCGACAATTGACTTTGCGGATCGCCGATCGTACCTCCAGGGACCTTAAGCCCAGGTGGCGGAACTGGTAGACGCGCTAGATTCAGGTTCTAGTGCCCGAAAGGGCGTGGAAGTTCGAGTCTTCTCCTGGGCACCAATCGTTCATTACAAGCGGCCGCTTGAGGATGCGCCAAGCTTGAGCCAGCCCCCGATCGTAGAGCTGCATAAAGGCGACCTGCCGCGGGGGCGGCTTACCGGCCGCTCCGTCGCCATCGATACCGAGACTCTGGGGTTAAACCCTTATCGCGACCGGCTCTGCCTGGTGCAGCTCTCCGAAGGCGACGGTCGGGCTGTGCTGCTTCAGTTCAGCGGCAACTACGATGCGCCGGAGCTGAAGCGCCTTCTCACCGACGAGAGCGTGCTCAAGATCTTCCATTTCGGCCGCTTCGACCTCGCCGTGCTCAAGCATTATTTCGGGGTGATGGCGAAGCCGGTCTACTGCACCAAGGTCGCCTCGCGGATTGCCCGCACCTTCACCGACCGCCATAGCCTTAAAGATCTCGCCCGCGAGCTTCTCGGCATCGAGTTGTCGAAGCAGCAGCAATCCTCCGATTGGGGCGCGCCAGAGCTCACCCAAGAGCAGCTCAACTATGCCGCCAGCGACGTATTGCATTTGCACGCCATCAAAGAGAAACTCGACACCATGCTAATCCGCGAGGGGCGCGAGCGGCTCGCGCGTGCCTGTTTCGAGTTTTTGCCGACAAGGGCCGAGCTCGACCTCAGGGGCTGGTCGGAGATCGACCCCTTCGCGCATTAGGGCGCTAAAAGGGCGCAAAAAGTGCCATTTCTCGCTGTTCTAGCGGTCGTAATGTCATCAAAGTCGTGCGCCTAGTCTATGGCTCAGGCTGGTAAGAAATATCGGCCTTTCTGAGGGTTTTGGCCTGGAAAAATGACAGTTGAGGCCAATCTCATTCCAGCAGGCCGGCGCTACCGCGTACGCTCGGTCGAAGAACGAACGCGAGCCTTCGCGAGCGGCGAGCGCCATACTCGGCTCGTTCGTATCCTGCGCAGGGCCCTGCCGATTTTGGCCGTGCTCGTGCTTGCCTGCTACTTCATTTCCACCCGCCTCAGCGTCACCGTTGGCGATGTGACCGCGAGCATCAGCGGCATCGAGGTCGCCGACGGCAATCTGCGCATGGTCAATCCCAAACTGAAAGGCGCCGACAAAAAAAACGGCACCTATATCATCGGCGCCGACTATGCCGACCAGGAGGTCAAGAGCCCGAACATCATCAAGCTTCATGCCATCAAAGCGGACCTCACGGCGCGTGACGGCGGCTGGTCGCGCATGGAGGCCGTGCGCGGTGTGTTCGACAGCAAGATCGAGCGGCTTGTGATGCGAGAGAAGATCACGCTGGCAACGAGCTCAGGCGTGAACGGTCTATTGAAGAACGCCTCCCTCGATATGAAGACGCAAACATTGCGCACGCATGAGCCGGTGATCTTCGTCTTGAGCAACGGCAGCGTCAAAGCCAATGCCATGACGTTTGAATCCGGCAAGCACACGCTGACGTTCCGCGGGAAGGTCTTGGTTCATTTGATCAAGCCCCAGAACGACGACACTAAGGCCAGCGCGCGGAGGCCGCAAGGAGCCGCCCAAACGCAGGCCGCTGCACCTGCCGAGGCATCGGCTTCTACACCGGATGCTCAGACGCCTATGCCGGAGCTGCCACCGCAATGAGCCGACTTCGTCGCATATCCAGTTCGCTTGTGCCTCTTTGTGTGGGATTGGTCACGCTCGCTCTTGGGCTTCTGCTTGCGGCACCGGTCTTTGCGCAGACGCTGACCAACAGCTTCGGCGGCTTGTCCAAGAGCTCCAAGGACCCGATCGATATCGAGTCCGATGTGCTCGTGGTGCACGACTCGCAGAAATACGCGACGTTCAAGGGCAATGTGAAAGCCGTGCAGGGCACCACGACCCTCCGCGCGCGCGAGCTCGATGTCCATTACACGGGCGGCGGCGACAAGCTCCTCACCGGTCAGGACCAAAATCAGGACAAGAAAGAGGGCGGCGAGCAGGCCGCGGTCGAAGCCAAGCCTGCCGACGCCAAGGATGGCAAGGGCGCGTCGGCCGACAGCGGGACCCAAATCACGCAGATCGAGGCCAAGGGCGACGTCATCATCACGAGTGAGAATGACCAGACCACCTCGAGCGAATGGGCCATCTACGACGTGCCGTCGCAGCAGGTCACGGTGGGCGGCAATGTGGTGTTAACCCAAGGCAAGAATGTGCTAAAGGGAGACCGGCTCGTTATCGATCTCAAGACGGGCGAAAGCCGGTTCGAGAATCCGGGCAATACTGCCACCGCCGGGGGCCGCATCCGTGCACTTTTCATGCCTAAGGACGAA
>DATFVO010000201.1:0-2452 GCA_035260265.1 Methyloceanibacter sp. | reverse complement strand
GTCTATATAGGGGGTGCCGCGGGTTTAGGCAATCGCTTCCCGCCAATTTCGAGCTATTTCACCGCCAGCACGATCTTGCCGATATGCGCAGGATCGTCGATGCGGCGGTGAGCGGCTGCGGCGTCCTCCAGAGGAAATGTTGAATCGATCACGGGCCTGAACTTGCCCTCGGCGATCAGCGGCCAGATGCGCTCCTCGATTGCTTTAGCCACGCGCGCCTTGGCCTCTGCGCTTTGCACACGAAGGGTCGAGCCGGTCAGCGTCAGGCGCCGCAGCATGAGACGCATCAGGTCGAGCTCGACTTTCGAGCCCTTGAGGAAGGCGATCTGCACGATGCGCCCTTCGAGCGCCGCCGCCTTGAGATCGCGCTCGATATAATCGCCGCCAACCATGTCGAGGATGACATCGACACCGTTGCCGCCGGTCGTCTCGCGCACGGCCTCGACGAAGTCTTCCTCGTGGTAGTTGATAGCGCGCACGGCGCCGAGTTCTCTGCAGACACGTGCCTTCTCCGCGCTCCCCACCGTAGCCATCACCTTGGCGCCGAGCGCCGTGGCGATCGGGATGGCGGTCGTGCCGATGCCGCTCGCCCCGCCATGCACGAGGAACCATTCGCCCGGCTTGAGCGCGGCGCGCTCAAACACATTGTGCCAGACCGTGAACACGGTTTCGGGCAAAGCAGCTGCCTCAACCATCGATAGTCCTTGCGGGACCGGCAATGTCGCTGTCTCCGGTGCCACAGCGAACTCGGCATAGCCGCCGCCACCGATCAGCGCGCAGACGGAATCGCCCACCTTCAAGCGCGCGGCTCCAGGTCCAAGCGCCACGATCTTGCCGGCGACTTCCATGCCGAGAATATCTGGCGCGCCTTTGGGGGGAGGGTAGTGGCCCTGACGTTGGAACACGTCAGGGCGGTTGATGCCGGCAGCCTCGACCTTGATGAGGACTTCGCCAGGACCGGGTGTGGGCACTGGGCGCTCCACCGGCACCAGCACCTCCGGCCCGCCGGCACCCTTGGCCACGATGGCTATCATCGTCTGCGGCAGCACGGTCCTCTTACTCCTCCGTCATGCCCGCGCGGGCATCCGGTAACCCAAGGGCTCGCGAAACAAACTCGGCTAGCGTTTACTGGATCGCCGGGTCAAGTCCGGCGATGACGTGGGAGTTAGAGAGACAATGATGAGGTGCTAGGATGCACCGATGGACACCGACGACCTCGAACCGAAAAAGAAACCCAAGGGCTACGAGCTTGGCCAGGACTTGACCAAGCTCTCGGTCGGCGAGCTCAAGGCGCTCGTCGATGACCTCAAAGCCGAGATCGGTCGCCTCGAGGCGGCGCTTGCCGCGAAGCAGTCGTCGAAGAGCGCGGCCGAGGCCGCCTTTAAGCGTTAACGATACCGTTCCTTTAGGTAAATCGGCACTTAGGATTAACTCGATCTTAGGAGTCTCGCGCTAGGGTTTGCCTCATCCAGTCCTCTGGATCTGAGTGGCCTGTCCACTCTGTTTGACGCCTCCCTGTTAACTTCCTGAGCCGCCGTCTGGCGGCTCTTTTTTTGGCCCGATTCACAGCGTTTAACCTTTGTTGTCGGAAGACGACGACGGGACTTCCGCATGGCATACTATGCCGCCGGCTGGGCGTGGACGGGAGTGGGCCGATGGCGGGGAGGTCGAAAAGCGGCGACCGTGACGATGGCGTGACGGTCTCTTTCGGTGCGAAATTCGCGCGCTCCGAACAATTCAAGGCAGTCTTCCGCGAAGGCATGGCGCTCGTCGAGGCGGCAGCCACTTATCTTGACGGCGATGGGCGCAAAGAGGCGCGCAAGCTTCGCCCGCCCCATTCGCTCGCTTATGCCACCGAGAGCATGCGGCTCACCACACGGCTGATGCAGCTTGCCTCATGGCTCCTGATCAGGCGCGCGGTGAGCGAAGGCGAGCTCACGCCGGAGCAGGCCATCGAGGAGCAGCGCAAGATCAAGCTCCCGGCGAGCGGCAGCGATCAGCCCGCCCGCGATCTCGGCGCGCTGCCGCCGCGGTTACGCGACCTGATCGAGCAGAGCATCAAGCTTCAGGCGCGGGTGATACGGCTTGACCGGATGCTGGGTTACAAGCAGCTTCCGCCTTCGGGCGAGGCCGAGCATCCGCTCAAGACGCAGCTGTCGCGACTCCGCGCTGCGTTCGGCTCCGAGGCTGACTAGGCGTCGGCTGGCAACATTGTGAATTTATAAGGTGGCTCCGGCACTTAGTTGAAATCACGAAGGCAAAAGGTTGCACATTAGGTTGCAATCTCCCCCTGTTAGTTCCAAAGCAAGGATCATTGCCTACCCTCTCTCACCTTCGACGCTATAGCGAGAGCCGAAATGAGCGAAGATAGAGTCCTAGACCTAGCAACGAGCAGTGAAACTTCTGCTCCAACGGCCTTGGTGATTCCCACGGGCTATCGTGTGGGTATCGT
>DATFVO010000200.1:0-3128 GCA_035260265.1 Methyloceanibacter sp. | reverse complement strand
TTAAGCTCAGCTGATGTTCGGTGTTCCATGACATCCTCCAAGAATAGCTGACCGACTGCACCGCAAACTGCACAAGTGCCAGTCAAAGCAAACCGTGAGCTGATCTTGGGAATGTGCTCAGCCGAGGTCAGTCGGGCTAGCCAACCTATTATACAGTACGGCAAGGACGATTTTGGGGCAGGACTATCATCTCCCGTGTCGGCGGACCTCGGCTGGCGGTGAATTTCCAACTGTTCTGAGGTGCCGCTGCGAGCGCATGTGACCTTCTGATGGATGATCAGACGCTCAAGCGCCGCCAGTCGGGTTCGCGAGTGTGCCATCGAACCTCTGATGCGTCATCAGGCGTTCGATCTCAGTTAGATAACATCTTCAGGAAATCGGGGGAGGGGCAGTACCGGACCGAAATCAGTCCCACGCTTCAAATCAAGTTCAAGGACCGCTGACAGCTCATCAGTTGTTCAGTGAACATATGCCTCAACAAAATTAACCGTTGACTCCCTTTCACATTTCAACGGTAAGCACATAGTAAGCACCCTTGCAAAGACAGGCCTATCTAGTTGCTGCGCCACCGACTGGCTCTCGGGTAGCCCCGCCTCAATTGCTTCAATGCGGCCGTCGTGTCGTCACTTGATTTTGAAGTCCGCCAACGGCGATCGCCGCAAACGCTCCTCGAAGCGGCATCAGCTCCGCTCACTGCTTAATCTTCAACTGTAAACCTAACCCCCTGTGCAAGGGGCAATTCGTTGCCGAAGTTGATCGTGTTGGTGGCTCGGCGCATGTAACTCTTCCAAGCATCCGAACCGGCTTCGCGACCGCCTCCCGTATCCTTTTCGCCACCGAACGCGCCCCCGATCTCGGCCCCGGAGGGGCCGATGTTGACATTTGCGATGCCGCAGTCGGAGCCGACGGCCGACAAAAAGGTCTCAGCCTCGCGCAAGTCCTGAGTGAATATGGAGGAGGCCAGGCCCTGGGGAACATCGTTCTGCTCGGCGATCGCCGTCGCGAGACTCTGGTAGCGCAGACAATAGAGGATCGGAGCGAACGTCTCGCGTTTTACCAAGTCGGTTTGGGCGCCGAGTTCGACAAGCGCGGGTGACACATAGAATCCAGCTGGAAATTCCTCCTCCAGTACCCGAGAGCCGCCGCTGACGCAGGCCTTCGCAGCTCTGGCCTCATTGAGGGTCCGCCGCATCTCTTCGTAGGCGTGACCATCAATCAGCGGTCCGATGAGGGTGCCCTGATCTCGTGGGTCGCCGATGGATACTGAGCTGTAAACCCTGGCAATTTCTGGAATGAGCTTGTCGTAAACGTCGCCGTGCACAAACAGTCGCCTCAGCGTCGTGCAGCGCTGCCCTGTGGTTCCAATGGCGGCAAAGGCGATGGCTCTTACCGCAAGGTCGAGATTGGCCGAGGGCGCAATAATAGCGGCGTTGTTGCCGGAAAGCTCGAGGATCGGCCGGGCGAAGCGCCTAGCCAGCCGCTCGCCGACGGCTCGGCCCATCTCCGTCGAGCCAGTGGCGGAGACGAGCGGGACGCGGTTGTCCTCGGCGAGAATCTCGCCCAGTTGCCGACCGCCGATCAGCAAGACAACGAGTCCCTCTGGGGCATCGCCCAATCTTGCAGAGGCCTTCTCGAAGAGGGCTTGGGTCGCGAGCGCCGTCAGAGGTGTCTTCTCTGATGGCTTCCAGATGCAAGCATTCCCGCAGACGAGCGCGAGCGCGGCATTCCAAGACCATACGGCAACGGGAAAATTGAAGGAGGTTATGATTCCCGTGGGACCGAGCGGATGCCAAGTTTCCATCATCCGATGGTTCAAACGCTCGCTCGCGATGGTAAGACCGTAAAGCTGCCGAGAAAGGCCGACGGCAAAGTCCGAGATATCAATCATCTCCTGAACCTCGCCGAGTCCCTCAGACAAGATCTTGCCGGTTTCGAGGGTAACGAGCCGGCCAAGCTCATTCTTCGCAGCTCTGAGCTCCTCACCGAAAAGCCGCACGAGGTCGCCGCGTCTTGGAGCTGGCAGTCGCCGCCAGGTGAGAAAGGCATTTTGGGCGAGCCCGATAAGGCGCTTGGCTTCATCGAGTGCCGTCTGGCGAACATGCGTAATAATCTCGCCTGTGATCGGCGTGCGGGCCGGCAGGCCCCCGTCAGCGAACAGCGAGCTCGGAACTCCAAGCCGCTTGCAAATTTCGAGTGCCTCCTCGCGTGGCGAGGGAAGCTCATTTTTTGTCGTTGGCATCGCGCACCTCGTCGTAGAGGGCTTGTCTTGTGGGGAAGCCAGCGCTGGCGCGTCTAGGGGCTATCCTTCGGCGAGGAAAGCAAGATGCACGTCTCCGTCGACTTAATACCGTCGATGGACCTAATGCGATTCAGTAAGCCGTCGAATTCTCCCAGCGAGCCGGCCACAAGCTCTGCGATAAGATCCCAGTGGCCATTCGTCGAGTGAAGTTTTCGCACCTCCGGATAGCCATAGAGCCGCTTCACGACCTTGTCTGAGGCTTTGCCCTCGACCTCAATCATCATCACGGCGCGAACCAGGTTTCGCGTGGCGTGATCATGGACCGCGAGCGTGAAGCCGCGGATGACCCCGCTCTGGATGAGCCGGTCTATGCGCGACCGGACGGTTGCCCGGGATACACCCAGTTCGGCTGCGAGCGACGCGACCGGACGCCGCGCATCGCTCCGCAATAGGCCGATCATCTTGTAGTCGAGATCGTCCATACCGTACCTTCAATCTGCTCACACTGAGCTATCATATTGTACATCCGTTCAATCATAATGCTAATCCTGATGTCTTTTCTCCGCCACCGCCTGACATTATGTTGGAATCGGTTGCAGGAGATGGCGCCGTGGTTGTTAGCGGCTCTCGTAGTCGACAGACCCAATCGCTCGCTCTTATTGGCGCTCCGGTTGAGGAGGGTGCCAATCTTGTAGGCTCCGCGCTGGGGCCCTCGGCACTTCGAATGACCGGGCTGCCCAGAACGCTTGGAAAATTGGGCTGTGAAGTCATCGACTATGGTGATCTCAGGCCAGCGGCCGCCCCCGAACTCGTCACCGTCTACAGTGGCGAACGCACGAGGAAGCCAGCGGAAGCGGCCCGTTGGGTCGCCGCTCTGTCAGAGGCCGCC
>DATFVO010000199.1:0-4606 GCA_035260265.1 Methyloceanibacter sp. | reverse complement strand
CGGTTGACCTGGGCGAGCAGATATTCACGCTCGAAAATCTCGCGCGCGTCGCGCAAGGGAAGCGACATCAGATGCTCTCCCCCTGCCCCGTTAGGCGACAGCGGCACCGGCGAGATGATCTCCTCTGGCAGCATGTCGGCGGTGATGATCGATTCAGGATCGCCGCCGACGAGAATCATCAGCCGCTCGATATTGTTGCGCAGCTGGCGTACATTGCCCGGCCAATCGTGCGATTGCAGCACGGCCATCGCGTCCTCGCCTATGCGCCTCTGCGGAAGGCCCGAGGCGACCGAGATGGTCTGCACGAAATAGCGCACGAGCTCCGGCACATCCTCGCGCCGATCGGAGAGGCCTGGCACCTTGATGGGCACCACATTGAGGCGGTGATAAAGGTCCTCGCGCAGGCGCCCGGCAGACATCTCCTTCTGCAGGTCGTGGCTAGTCGAGGAGACCACGCGCACATCGACATGCACCTTCGGTCCGCCGCCCAGCCGCTGGAACCGCTGCTCGACCAGCACGCGCAGGATCTTTGCCTGCGTCTCGAGCGGCATGTCGGCAACCTCGTCGATATAGAGCGTACCGTTATGCGCCTCTTCGAGAGCGCCAACCTTGCGCGGACCGGTGCTTGCACCCTCCTCAGTGCCGAACAACTCAAGCTCCATGCGGTCGGGCACCATGGCAGCGGCATTCAGCACGACAAAGGGTCCATCGGCGCGCGCAGACTTCGCGTGCATCACGCGCGCGGCGAGCTCCTTGCCGCAGCCTGACGGCCCCGTGATAAGCACGCGGCTATTGGTCGGCGCCACTTTGTCAATCGCCTGGCGCAGCTGATTGATGGCCGGCGAGCGGCCGATCATCTCGAACGAGTAGGTGCTGCGCTCACGAAGCTCGCGGTTCTCGCGTCTAAGCCGCGAGGCCTCGAGCGCGCGGGCAGTGATGAGGACCAGCCGGTCGGCTTTGAACGGCTTCTCGATATAGTCGTAGGCACCGCGCTTGATCGCAGCCACCGCAGTCTCGATGTTGCCATGGCCGCTGATGATGATGACCGGCAGATCGGGATGCGCCTTTTTGATGCGGTCGAGCAATTCGAGCCCGTCGAGCCGCGAGCCTTGCAGCCAGATATCGAGAATCACGAGCGATGGGCGCCGCTCCTCGATGGCCTTCAGCGTCTCGTCGCTGTCCTTGGCGAGGCGCGTTCCATGACCTTCGTCTTCGAGAATGCCGGAGATCAGCTCCCTGATATCGGCTTCGTCATCGACCACCAGGATGTCAGACGCCATGGGTCACTCCCTCTTCTTCATTCTCGGCGGCCTCTGCCGTGTCGGCTTGCGCGGGCTCGGACGCTGCGGGCGCCGTATCGCCTGCCAGTGCCTCGTCCTTCTCGCCCAACGGCAAGTCCATACGCACTGAAGCCCCTTCGATCTTCCCGTTCCGTCGCGGCGCGTCGGCAAGCGTAAGCGTGCCGCCATGCTGCTCGGTAATGCGTTGCACGATCGCTAGCCCAAGCCCCGTACCTTTCTCGCGCGTGGTCATATAGGGCTCGACCAGGCGCTCGCGGTTCTCCTTAGGCAGACCACAGCCATTGTCGATGACAGTGATTTGCAGGCGGTCGCCCTTGGTGCGCACCTTGGCCACGATATGGCCTGAGCCGGCGCGGGCAGGATCGCCCTCTACGGCCGTGTCGATCGCCTCGCTCGCGTTCTTGACGAGATTGGTGACGGCCTGGGTTAGGAGGCGGCGATCCGCCAAGGCAATGACCGGCTTGTCCGGGAGATCGAGCTCGAACTTGATCTCAGGCCGGCTGACCTGGAACAGGAACACGGCCTCGCGCACGATCTCGCGCACGTCGTGCGGCTCCATCTGCGGCTTAGGCATGCGCGCGAAGGCCGAGAATTCATCGACCATGCGTCCGATATCCGACACTTGGCGAATAATGGTATCGGTGCATTGGTCGAACACCTCACGGTCCTTGGTGATGGAATCGCCGTATTTGCGGCGGATGCGCTCGGCCGAAAGCTGGATCGGAGTAAGTGGGTTTTTGATCTCGTGCGCGATGCGCCGTGCGACGTCGGCCCAGGCGGTGCTTCGCTGCGCGCTGACAAGCTCGGTCATATCGTCGAAGGTCACCACGTAGCCCTGCGCCGCCTGGCCGGTTCCTTCGCTGGTAACGCGCACGGCGAAATTGCGCTCAGAGCCCGCACGCCGAAGCGCGATCTGGTCGGTGACGAGCCGCCTCCCCTGCTTCTGGGCGCGCTTGAGCACCGGTCCGAATTCGGGCACCACTTTGGCGAGCGGCTTGCCGACGAGACTGGCCTCCTTGACTCCGAGCAGTGTCTCGGCCGACCGATTGACGAGCGTGATGATGCCGTCGCTATCGACGCCCACGACGCCGGCGGTCACGCCAGACAATACCGCTTCCATGAAGCGCCGTCGCTCATCGAGCGCAGTATTGGCGCCGACCAACTCGTCGCGCTGGCTCTTCAGCTCGGAGGTCATGGTGTTGAAGGTTGAGCCAAGCACGGCGAGATCGCCGCCGGCGGGATCGACGCCAACCTCCACGCCCAAATTGCCATGCGAAATTTCCTGCGCCGCGCCCATCAACTCGCGGATCGGCGCCACCAGGCGGTTCGCAAACCACATACCGATCCAGATGGCCGAAAGCAGCAGCGTAAGCGCAATCGCCACATACATCAGGCCAAACGCGACCTGCACGCCGGCGCGTCGCTGCTCGAGCAGCTGATACTCGGCGACGCTGGCCCTCGTGGCGCGGAGCTGTTGCAGCACGCGTGCGTTCACGGGGCGGATGACATAAAGGTAGGTGTCGTTGAAGTTCTGCAGGCTCTTGATGGCGCCGACCATGTTGGTCTGGCCGGGCGCAATAACGATCACCTGCCCGCTCTTAGCTATGTTCATCGCTTCTTGCGGCGGCGCGCGATAGGGAAACTCAGGGAGTGATGCGGCGGTCGCAAGGACCTTGCCCTGGCCGTCGATAAGATAGGCCATCGGCAGCGCCCTAATGGCAGCCTGGGCGCTAAGAAAGTTGCCGAAGCCTTGCGGCTGCGACTTCACCAAGTCGACCGCCTCGTCGATGTCCTTGGCCATGCCGACCGTATCGGCGCGGATCACCTCGCCGTGCTCCTGGAGGTAGGCAGTCGCCACGTCGATCGAGTTCTGGATGATCGACTTGGTGCGGGTCGAGAACCAGCGGTCGAGGTCCTGATCGAGCGAGATGCTGGCGAACACGGCAAGCAGAATCGCCGGCACGACCGCAATCACACTGAACAGCCCGACGATGCGGGTGTGCAGCTGCGCGCCCGCGACTTGCTTGCGCTTGGCGAGCCACAGCCCAGTCACCTGCCAGGCGATGATGCCCAACATCGCCAGCACGAGGACGAGGTTGATGAGCAGCACCACCACCACCACAAGATTGGTGGGCACAATGGGGGTGAGCCCGCTCAGGATCACGTAGGTGGCAAGGCCCGAGCACAGCGAGAGCACCATGGTGACCAGCCCGAGCTTGAAAGGCAGGCGACTACGCGGGCGGACGGAATCGCGCGAGGCGACGGCTTGGTCCGGCTGTTTTTTCTCAGAAGGCTCCGTCGTGCTCGGGCGCCTAAGGGTTAGGCGCCTGGCTGCTCGCTGCAAGGATTGGAAAACGCTAGGCACCCGTGTCCCCCTGCGCTCCCCAAAGGATCTTGTCATCCTTTCGATTTGGGAGGGTCCGCCGGATATGATGCAATAAGATCACAATGTGGCGCTTTGGCGACATGTGGGCTCCGGGCAACAATGTAGGCATCCCGCACGCAAAGCGCACGGCCTAAATGATACTCCCACGAAATGAGTGAGTTAGGCCAAAGCCAGATCAGGTTCCCGGGGTCCTGATGACCTTGATGCCGAGGTCTCGGATCTTCTTGCGGAGTGTGTTGCGATTGAGACCGAGCAGGTCTGCGGCGCGGATCTGATTGCCGCGCGTAGCCGCAAGCGCAGCGGTGATCAGCGGGAACTCGACCTTGCGCAGTACCCGGGTATAGAGCCCCGATGGCGGCAGCTCCTGGCCGAAGCTTACGAAATAGTCAGAGAGGAAGCGCTCGACCGAGTCCGAGAGGTCTCCGGACGGCTCGGCGGCGTCAGGAAACGGCGCACGAGCTGCCGTGGCGAGCTCACTCTCGACCATCTCCACGGTGACGATGTCTTGCGCATAAATTGCCGACAACCGGCGCACGAGATTTTCGAGCTCGCGCACATTTCCCGGCCAGTGATAGCGCTTGAGCCTTTCGATGGCCGCCGGCTCGAAGCTCTTCGGCGGCAGCCCCTCCTTCTCGGCGATGCCGAGGAAATGGCGAACGAGATCGGGAATGTCCTCGAGCCGCTCGCGCAAGGGTGGCACCCTGAGCGGCACGACGTTCAGCCGGTAAAACAAATCTTCGCGGAACAGGCCCTGATCGATCTGCTGCTGAAGATCGCGGTTGGTGGCGGCGATGATCCGAACATTGGTCCTGATCGGGGTGCGACCGCCAACCGTCGTGTATTCGCCTTCCTGAAGCACGCGCAGGAGACGCGTCTGCGCCTCCATCGGCATGTCGCCGATCTCATCGAGAAACAGCGT
>DATFVO010000198.1:0-2598 GCA_035260265.1 Methyloceanibacter sp. | reverse complement strand
GTGCCGACGCACATGGAGCCGACCACGGCGGACTGCGGCAGCGCATGCGCGGAGCGGATGGCGACGCGTTTGGTCGCCCGCAGCAGCGAATCGATGCAGCCGAACCCGGACAACAAGCTCAGCACCAAGAGAAAGGAGCCGACCGTGGTCAGCGCGATCTGCGGCAGGCTGGAGAAGATGCCGGTCGCCATCTCGATGCTCATGGCACTGAGCACGCGCTCCCAGCTCAGACCCGCGTGATAGAACATGCCGGGGATGAGGTAGCCGTAGACCGCGTACAGGATGAGCGCGATGTTGAGGATGAACAGCGGCATGTGGCGCTTGCGCGCGTATTCCATGATCAGAAGCGTCATCAGGCCGCCCCAGACCAGGTCGGCCGTATCCCACATACCGACGCGCGAGGTGCCGAGCTCCTCGTATTCGGTGGTCATGTAATATGAGACGTAGAGCGAGATTGCGATGTAGATCGTCGCGATAACGTAGTTCGCGACCGGCGGCAGCTTCGGGTAGAACTCGTTCTCGCGCAGCGACTGCAGAACGAACAAGACGAAGGTGATCGGGATCAGCGTCAGGGCGAGCAGCATCGAACCGCCGCTGCCGGTCCAATAGTAGTGGAAAATGTAAACGAAGAAGGCGATCGCAACGCCGTAATAGATGCCGTTGAGGACGAGCGGCGGCCGTGACGACATGTCGGTCATGTCGGATCCATGATTGGGATAAGCCTCAGGCGGGCGCCCGCCTGAGGCTCACGTCGTCACGCGCTACATCGTGGCGATCTTGGAATCCCACTTCTGGTCCCAAACGCCCTTCTCGCGCAGGTATTTCGCCAAGCCGGGATGGATGGGGCAGAGCTCCCACGTCGCATCGAGCGCCTTCTTCTGGAACTCCCACATCTTCGACGCGATCTGGGTATAGCTCGGGTCAAGCTGCGCCAGCTCGGCCGAGTGCTTCTCGATGATCGTGAGCATCTTATAGACGTCGTCTGCCGGCACCTCGAGCCCAACGTTGAAGCCCCAATAGAACGGCAGCAACGTCACCTTGGGCGTGTGCACGTCGCGCCTGAATGCGGAAGGCGCCGCGTCGATGAGCTGGAAGCCCTTCTTCTTCAAAGTCGCGACTTCATCCGCGCTCGGATTGAGCGCGGCCCAGTCGACGGCAAGCGAAGCCTCGGTGATCCACGGCGCCGGCTGCGTTTCCCCCGCCGTATAGATGAGGATGGCTTCGATGGCGCCGGATTCAAGTTGCGAGCCCGTGGTTGAGAGGTCGACCTGTGTGTAGTTGTGCTTGACGCCGAGGGCGGCCAGCGCGCGCTCGACTTTCAGGCGCGTGTCGAACGGCAGCGGACCGGTATAGACTTTGCGGCCGGTGAGGTCGCCCCATTTCTTGATCTTGTCCTGGTTGCTCGCCTTGATCGCGAGGCCGACCTCGATCGTGTAAGCCCAGAACGACTGCACGGGCGGGCGCTTCATTTTTTCCTTGAATCCCTTGAAGCGGCCGGAGTCGGCGGCGAACTCCTCGAGCGCGATGTCGGAGCCGTAGAAGGCCTCGTACTCGCCGGTCGCGAAGCCTTTCACTCCCATCACGGCGCCCGGCAGCGGTAGGACGCTGATGCGATAGTCCGGCATCTCCTTGTTGAGGATATTGGCCAGGACGACGAGCGCCTTGTGTCCCGACGAGCCGACAGGGCCGGTGCCCCACCGGATGTCCTTCGGTTCGGCCCACGCGGTCGAGCTGGCAAAGCTAAGCGCAGCGATGAATGCAACTGTGGTCAGTGCACGCTTGAGCATGGCATTTCCTCTCCGGATATTTTGTTTCAGGCGGGGCCACCGTTCCCATATGCCCGCGCTTGGGGGTCATTGTGGCACCTGCCGGCGCCGGCGCGAAGACACATTCGCGCTTGGCAAAGACTAAAATGCCGCACCTGCGAACCTCGTTGTCGGCGCGCAGTCGTCGCCAACGCGCGCCACGCCTTGTCCCGGAACCTGCTCCTTTCGTTCGCGTTCGACCATTACCTAAAGTTAATGTACCAGCTTCAGCGCTGGGCTCCCGGAGCAGAGCTTGCCGGCGAGGGCGGGCGCAGCAGATTCCAGACGTCGACTTGTTCTAGAACTCCCGATATTTCTTCAAAGCCGCTGTGATGTCCGTTTCATTGAAACCCGCCATATCAGGCTGGCAGCGCCTACCAGGCTTGGAGATCCCGCGCTCGCTACGAGCGTTGGTGCGCGCCCGCGAATCAGGGCTCGCCTTGCTCGGCGGTGTCATTGGCGCATTGGGGGGCCTCGTCGTGGCGGCGATGGGATGGGGAGTGAGCGAGCTGCATTGGTGGCTGTTCGCAGTCCCGCCCGGCGAACGGCTCTCGGCGCTCACCTCGCTCGAGCCGTTGCGCGCCATCACGGTGCCGCTCGTCGGCGGACTGATCTTCGGCCTTGCGCTCTTGGTGCTGGCGCGATGGCGGCCGACGCGGGAAGTTGATCCGATCGAGGCCAACGCCTTGCACGGCGGGCGCATGTCGCTCGTCGGAAGCACCAACGTGGCCCTGCAGACCGTCTGGTCGAGCGGAGTAGGGGCCTCGGTCGGGCTGGAGGCGGGCTACACGCA
>DATFVO010000197.1:0-10794 GCA_035260265.1 Methyloceanibacter sp. | reverse complement strand
CCGCACCAAGGCGAAGGCCGAGCACCTTGTTAAGCGTGGCGCGCAGCTCGCCAAGACGCCGGGCGATGCTGCACGAGGCGACGTTGTCATCACCATGCTTGCCGACGACCATGCGTCTCGGCCCCTGTGTTTGGGCACCCGGATGCCGCGGCATCTGCCAACCTCTTCGTGGTGCCGGGCGGGAAAGCGCGAGACAGTCGCGAAGTGCCAGCCACTGTTTGATGAGATTGGCCAGCGCACGTTTCCCATCGGAGAGGAGCCGCAATGGCGAACTTGGTCAAGCTCAGCGGCAATTTCCTGATCGCTTCGGTAATCGAGGCTTTAGGGAAAGCCTTCGCGCTCATAGGCAAGGCGGGTATTGATCGCGCACAATATCTCGACATTCTCACCAACACGCTGTTCGGCGCGCCGGTCTATAAGACCTACGGCAAGCTCATCGCCGAGGAGCATTACACACCGGCAGGCTTCAAGGCCGAGCTCGGCTATAAAGATGTCGGCCTTGCCTTGAGCGCAGCCCGGGAGCTGAAAGCGCCCATGCCGCTTGCGAGCTTCATCTCCGACCGTTTCCTCGCGCTCATTGCCTCGCGCGGCGGCGATCTCGACTGGTCGGCGCTGGCGCTTCTTGCCAAGCGAGATGCCGGCGGGGAGACGCCGCTGCGTCAGTCCGAATGAGTCGCGATGCGATGGCGGTCCGGGCTGCGAGCAAATCAAACGCGCCCGAACCTCCCAAGGACTGCCCCCTTTGCCCGCGTCTCGTTTCCTTTCGCAATGACAACAGAACAGCACACCCCGATTGGTTCAATGGCGCGGTGCCATCGTTCGGCCCCCACAGCGCCCAGCTGCTCATTGTTGGGCTCGCGCCGGGTCTCAAGGGCGCCAACCGTACCGGACGTCCATTTCTCGGCGATTATGCCGGCGAGCTGCTTTATCCCACGCTCCTCAAAGCAGGCTTGGCACGCGGGCGGCACGATCCGTCGGCGCCGGAAGCCCTCGAGCTCGTGGATTGCATAATCTCGAACGCGGTGCGCTGCGTGCCACCGGCCAACAAGCCTCTACCCGAAGAGGTGGCAATCTGCCGCCGGTTCCTCATCGGGCGCATCGAAGCGCTTCCCGATTTGCGCACTATCGTCGCCCTTGGCCGTATCGCTCATGACACCATCCTCGATGCATTCGGCCTGAAGCGCGGCAATTTCGCCTTCGCCCACGGCGCGCGGCACGAGCTTCCCTCGGGCCTCGTCTTGTTCGACAGCTATCATTGCTCGCGCCAGAACACGAGCACTGGCCGCCTTACGACGGCGATGTTCGAGGAGATTGTTTCCCAAGCAGCGGTGAGCCTACACAGGCCTTAGCGCGCAACCGAGTCGCCTTGCCGCGACCCGACAAGTCAGGCATGCTCGACTTGGCAGCTGGCCACGAGGGTTGTCACATGCCGGGGCTCGAGATCTCGCCGGCAAAAGTCGGTTTCGTGATTATCAAGGCGCGCGAGATTGCCGCCAAGGTTGCGGCCTGGGACGATAGCGCCACCTCAGATCACGACGCCGAATCGATCCTCGAGGACTTCTCCGACGACGCGACCCAGGCCGAGCTCAAGGAATTCATCCGCGACCTCAACGAGGATGAACAAATCAGCTTGGTGGCGCTCGCCTGGATCGGACGGGGATCCTTCGGGCCAGAGGAGCTCGAAGAGGCCCTGGCCACCGCGCGCTCCGAGCGCACCAACCGCACCGAGGATTACCTCCTTGGCATGCCGCTACTGCCCGACTATCTCGAGGAAGGGCTCGACCGCCTCGGCTATTCGGTCGAGGATGCAGAGGACGAGGCGCTTGGCGAGTGAGCGAGCCAAGCGAGGACCTCGCCAGCATGAAGCGCAGGTTCCGGCACAGGGTAGAACACCCGTTCGATCCTTCCATTCACCACGATGAGCGTGAGTCGTCTCAAATAAGTCTCTCCGCCGGTCGCGAACGTCGGTAAAGCGAGCGCTGCAGCGAAACGGCCCTCAGTGTCGCTCAGGATCGGAAAAGGTAGCCCCAGACGTTCAGCCATCTCGCGCTGATACTGAGTCGTTTGATTGCTCAGGCCGTAGATCGCAATGCCGCGCTTTGCGAACTCATCGAAGAGATCGCGAAAGCCTTAGCTCCGGCGTCGAGCCGTGGGCTCCGGGGATGATGTCCCAATTCGGCGGGTTGGGGTGACCAGGGCGCCCTGTCCAAGGATAGATAGCAACGACGCTTCGTACGGGAAGGGTTGTCAGACAGACTTTGCTTCCGTCGGTCGCCGGCAAGTTCACATTGGGCAGAATAGTTCCAGGCGCGAGGTGCGCTCGCACAATGCTCACCCCTTCTCGCGCAGCAGACGACCTTTCTGGCGCTGCCAGTCTCGCTTCTTCTCCGTCTCGCGCTTGTCGTGGATCTTCTTGCCGCGGGCGAGCCCAAGCTCGACCTTAGCGATGCCCCGCGCATTGAAATACATCTTCAGTGGGACGAGTGTCATGCCCTGCCTTTGGATCGCGCCGAGCAGGCGGGCGATCTCGCGGGCGCGAAGCAGGAGCTTGCGCGGCCGCGTCGGCGCGTGTCCGTTGCGCGCGGCTTGCGCATATTCGCTGATATGGGCGTTGATCAGATAAAGCTCTCCCTGCTCGTCGGAGGCATAGGCTTCGGCGATATTGGCCTTGCCCGCGCGGAGCGACTTCACCTCGGAGCCGAGCAGCACAATGCCGGCTTCGAACTTCTCCTCGATGTCGTAGTTGAAGCGCGCCTTCCGGTTCTCGGCGACGAGCTTAACGCCCTCGCGCTTCGGCGCCATCACGTCACCTGACAGAGTTAAACGAGAGCAAGCCCGAGCGTCGCCAACGCATCGTCGACCTTTTTCCTCGAGGCCGGCATCAGCGGCGCAAGCGGAAGGCGCGTCTCGCCGGTGCACAGCCCGAGCTTGACCGCCGCATATTTCACAGGACCGGGATTGGACTCGACGAACAGCGCATCGTGCAGCGGCATCAGTCGGTCTTGCAATTGCAGCGCGAGCTTGAAATTGCCGGCAAGGCAGGCAAGCTGGAACTCGGCGCATAGCGCCGGCGCGATATTGGCGGTCACTGAGATGCAGCCCTGGCCACCATGTGCGATGAAGCCGAGCGCGGTCGCGTCCTCGCCGGAAAGCTGGATGAAGTCGGGCCCAAGCGCCGCGCGTTGCTGGCTCACCCGCGCCATGTTGGCGGTGGCGTCCTTCACGCCGACGATGTTGTTCAGCTTAAACAGCCGGGCCATGGTATCGACCGACATGTCGACCACGCTCCGCCCGGGGATGTTGTAGATCAGGATCGGGATATCGGCGCTGTCGTTAATCGCCTTGTAGTGGAGATAGAGCCCTTCCTGCGTCGGCTTGTTGTAGTAGGGCGTCACCACCAGCACGCCGTCGGCCCCGGCCTCTTTCGCGTGCCGCGTAAGCTCGATCGCCTCGGCGGTCGAGTTCGACCCTGTCCCGGCGATCACCGGGACGCGGCCTGCCGCGGCTTCGATGCACAGATCGACGACCCGCTTGTGCTCGGCATGGCTGAGCGTCGGCGATTCGCCGGTCGTCCCGCACGGCACGAGACCGTGCGTGCCCTGATCGATCTGCCATTCGATGTGCTTCTGGAAGGCCCGCTCGTCGAGCTTCCCGTCCTTGAATGGCGTGATCAGGGCAGTGATCGAGCCTCTAAAGGGCGGTATTGGCACGTAAGTGGGCTCCTTGGGCCGGATTTGCGGCGAAATGTGCGTGGCCAAAGAAGGCGGACAATAGGGTCTGAGGGTTAAGGCGGCAAGGCGTGGACGCCCCCTTGCGATAGGTCTTGACTGACACCGCTCGGCCTCACCTCCCGATTCAACAGCCACTGAATAAAGCGCTACAAACCAATGTGTTGTGCGCGTTCTCTCAGAATTACAGTGACCCCGGGCGAGCTTCATCAGTCATTTTTCCGCCGGATTCTTTCAGACATTGTTCAATTCGGGCACATTACAGTGCTGTCATCGTCGCGGCTCCCCGGCTAGGGGGACGTCCTGACTGCCGAAGACGCAGGATCGTAAACCGGTACCGACCGACGAGATGAAACGCTTTAGCGCGCACGCTTTATCATTTCTTGTGGTGTTCGCGTGTTTCGCGCCGGCCGTAGCCGTGGCCAAGTCGCATCACCCAGCGCACACGGCAGAGATAAAGACCAAGACGACTCGGCCCGCCGTAGCGGCGAAGCCCGAAACTCTCCCGCCGCTGCCGGATCGTAATCCGGAGCGCGTTGCCACCCCGGCAGCCACGCTCGCCTCAGCATCACCTGCAGAAGGGCAAAGTACACCGGGCGAGGTCGCTCAATCTGATACGGGCACGGAAACGGGCGCCCTTCCTGAGCAGCAGGCCAATCCAGCAAAGCCCGCACAGGCAGACTCGCCCTCCGCCACACCAACAGTTACCCCCCAACAAGACCCGGCAACTGCGACCACAAACGTCCCGCTGCCCGATCGCTATCCCTCAGCCAACGTTGCCACTCCTGAACCATCTGCGGTCAAGCCGCAGACTGATGTCGCTAAGTCGAGCACGGGCGTGCCGCTGCCAGACCGCAATCCCAAAGGGCCGATGCTCGCAGTGACGCCGCCGCCCCTCACTCCTGGCCTTGCGCTCGCAACACCGGTTGAGCCCGAGGCTAAGCCCAAGGTCACTGCGGAAGGGGTTTCGGACGTGCCGCTGCCTGACCCCAATCCCAACCGCTCGGCGACTGCCACCCCCTTCCAGGTAAGGGGAACGCTTGCGCCGGCCGTCCAGGCGCCGCCGCCGCCGATGGATTACACGTCGATCTTGAAGCCGCTCATATCCTACGACATCAGCACCGCCGACGAGGCCAATTTCCGAGATGTCCTGAAGGGCGGCGGTTCTATGGCGGCTGCGAAGATCCAAGATCCTGCCGTCCGCGATTTCGCCCTCTGGTATCGCTATCAGAGCGCCGGCATCAATGGCGGCGCCGAGGCCATTGAGCAGTTCCGCATCGCCCATCCCGATTGGCCCGGCCAGGACGATCTGCGCGAGAGGGCCGAGACTGCTCTCTTCCTCAACGATGCAAGCCCCGACGAGGTGAAGACGTTCTTCGCCACGTCCAGCCCGCAAACCGGCGCGGGCAAAGCCGCGCTCGCCGGCGTCTATCTCAAGGAGGGCAACGAGGCTGGCGCGCGCGACCTAGTGGTCTCGGCTTGGCGCGATCACGAGCTCAACGCCGCGGTCGAGACCAAGATCCTCAATCGCTTCGGCTCCATGCTGACCGTCGAGAACCACCGGCAGCGCATCGACAGGTTGCTTTATCCCGACGACAAATCGGCAACCGCCGCCGCGCTTCGCGTGGCCAAGCTGCTTCCGGCCGACGAGCAGAAGAAGGTGGCCGCCCGCATCGCTGTGGTCGAGAGGGGTGGCAATGCCGGCAAGCTGCTCGACGCGTTGCCGGCGGGCGCGATCCAGGCCGATGTCGGCTTGCGCTTCAATCGCATCCAATACCTCCGCCGCAAGGACCGCGACGAAGAAGCTTGGAAGATGCTGCTCGATGCGCCGAGTGAGCCGAACGTCCTTCTCGACCTCAACAATTGGTGGATCGAGCGTCGCGTGAACTGCCGCGCTGCGCTCAACGCCGGCAAGGCGCGCATTGCCTATGAGATCGCCGATAAGCACGGCCTCGTCTCGGGCGATGCCTATATCGAAGCCGAGTTTCTCGCCGGCTGGATTGCGTTGCGTTTCTTGAACGAGCCCGACACCGCGCTGCATCATTTCGTTGCGCTGCGCTCGGCCGCCACCAGCTCTAAAAGCATCGCGCTTGGCGAATATTGGCTCGGCCGCACGGCGCTCGCTCTAGGCGACCGCAACGCGGCCATCATTCACTTCCATGGCGCCGCCAAGTACCCGCAATATTTCTACGGTCAGCTCGGCCGCCAGGCGCTCGACGCAAGGCCGGCTCGCCTTGAGGTGACCTCGACCCCGCTGCCTAAGCCTTCCGACATTCAGCGCTTCCTTTCGCGTGACGCCGTGCGCGCGATCGGCGTGGCCCACGCGACGGGCTTCGATGGGGCGACGCCGCAATTCTTCCTCGCGTTGTCGCGCAAGCTTGACAGCCCGGCCGAGATCGTGCTGCTCACCGAGCTTGCCAAGGACTTTGGGCAACCCCAGGTCGCGCTCAGGCTTTCCAAGATTGCCTTCAACCGCGATCTCCCGGTCGGCGATTACGCGCTTCCGATCGGGGTCATTCCGGAATTCAGAAGCCTGCTCGGGCAAGACCGCGTCGATATCGCGCTGGTTCACGCCCTGTCGCGGCAGGAGAGCGAGTTCAACGCCGCAGCCAAGAGCCCGGTCGGCGCCAGCGGGCTGATGCAGCTGATGCCGAGCACGGCCAAGGCCATCGCCAAGGCCTACAACGTGAAATTCGACGTGAATCAGCTGACCAACGCCGCCTACAACACCCAGCTCGGCGAGGCGCATCTTCGCGATCTCATCGACAGCTATAACGGCTCGTATTTTCTGGCGCTCGCAGCCTATAACGCGGGCGGCGGAAGGGTCGCGGAATGGATGAAGGAGTTCGGCGATCCGCGGGACCCGCAAGTCGACCCGGTCGACTGGATCGAGCGCATTCCCTTCACCGAGACCAGGCAGTACGTGGTCAAGATCATGGAGACGTTGCAGCTTTACCGCTCGAGGCTTGCCGGCCCGGCCGACGCGCTGCAGCTCGTGCAAGACCTCAACCGAGGCCGAAGGATGCCTCGCTCCACTGCCGCGGTCACCCAGGTTCAAGCCAAATCGGAGTAAGTTGCCGGCCTGTGGTTTGACCGCTCGTGAGGCTTGCCCCTTCCGTAACTTTGTGAACATTGAGAGCGCGCTGCACGCGCTGCCCACGGTTCTAGACGCGCTCCCAAGGTCCGACCCCCAACATGCCCGAGCCTGCCGGCGAGCTGTGGCAAGATATTACCTACCGGTCGTTCGACGATCTTAGGCTCTATGTCCGCCACTACCAGGCGCCGTCTTCGAAATTCCGTAGCGTCGTCTGCCTTCCCGGGCTCACTCGCAACAGCCGCGACTTCCACACGCTGGCCACCTATCTGTCGCGCTACGCGGAGAAGCCGCGCGACGTCTACTGTTTCGACTATCGCGGGCGCGGCCGCTCGCAATACGACCGCAAATGGCGGAACTATGTTCCCCATATCGAGCTGCTCGACATCCTCGACTTTCTGACCATCAACGGCCTGCACAAGGTGGGCATCGTAGGAACCTCGCGCGGCGGCATCATCGCCATGCTGATGGCTGCGCTGCGCCCGACAGCCATGGGCCCAGTGGTTCTCAACGACATCGGCGCGGTGATCGAGACGCGCGGGCTCGCGCGCATCATCAACTATGTCAGACGCATGCCCAACCCGAAATCCTGGCCTGACGCCGTCATGATCGTGCGCGAGATCAACGAGCGTACCTTTCCCAATCTCACCGACGCGGAATGGGAAGAGATGGCGCGGGCGATCTTCGACGAGCGCAAAGGCAAACCGATGCGCGCCTATGACCGAAGGCTTGCGCGCGCCGTCGGCAGCATCGATTTAAGCAGGCCAATTCCCGATCTCTGGCCGCAATTCATCGCACTCGGGCAAGTCCCCGTCCTTGCGGTCAGAGGCGTCAACTCCGACGTGCTCAGCGCCGAGACACTGCAAGCCATGATCGAGCGCCATCCCAATCTGCGCACGATCACCGTCCCAGATCAGGGACACGCGCCGCTGCTCAAGGACCAGGAGACGGTCGAGGGCATCGCTTCATTCTTCGCCGCCAACGACTAAGCCCCGTCCGAAAAGTCTTGCAGTTTATTTCCTGTTTTTCCTCGGCCGCCCAGCGCCGATCTTCTTCCGCTGCTCGTAGCGTGCGCGAGCGAGGCTGCCTAAGACGAGGCCAGCGGCAAACACAAAGAAGCACCCAGGTGGCCAGGGCGAAATTGCTCATTTGTGTTCCGGCTCTGTTGCGCTTAGGGCCGCACCGGCCAGCGCCGGATCCAGCCCAACACAAATCCCGCCGCAAACACTATGAGAAAATAGAGCCAGACCCTTAGTCGCTGCCGGACAAAGGCAGCAATTTCGGCAAGGAGGCACTTGCGGCCCGGTCTTCGCTGCGGGCGCGCTCCTTGATGCGCGGGATCACGCGCGAAGCCGCGTCACGAGAAGCCGCCGCCTCTTTCCATTTGATGCTTTCCGAGGTCGAGAACAGAGACGGCAGGTCGCGCCGCAGTTGATAAGACACCGCGACGGCGGTGCCTTTGTCCGGTGCCACGCCCTCGATCGTCACGGCAAGGCCAGACAGCGAGATTTTCCCCGAATCGAGGCGGCTCAGCGCGCGCAATGATGCGGCGACCGCCTCGTTCCAGTTCTTAGGCGCACCGGACGCAAGCTCGAGCCGGTCGTCAAGCCCGGGACGCTCGAACAATTGTCGCGATAATTCTCGGACGTTCTGCCGCGCGTTCTCGCTTGGCACGCTGCCCCACAGGCTGAGTTCGTTGGCGCCAAGATCGGCCACGAACACGAAGGGGTCGGCCACCGGCGGCCGCACGCTTTCTACCGCGATGTTGAGCCCGGTCGGCAATGGCCCGCTCAGCGCCTTTTTCACCTCGGCATAGTCGGCTGCACTGCGCGCCTCGCCGTCGACTTTCAAGGTGACATTGTACAGACGGGCCGAGCCGCGCTTCAGATGTGAGAGCTGCTTGAGCCCGAAGCTTACCGCCCCGAGCCATTGCTCCTTAGGGGGACCGCCAGCTGCAATTTTGAGCCGGTCCTCGACCTCGAGGTCCGGGAAGTGCGCCTTCACCATGCCGAGCACGGTGCGGCGATCTTCTTCCGAGGGCACCTCGCCGCGCAGCCTGAGGCCCGATCCTATGCGGGTCGCAGACCACACATAATCCGATGGGAGAACTTCGTTGGTCTCAACGACCTTCACCGCGTCCGCTACCGGCGAAGCAACGAGCCAGGCCTGCGCCGTGCCGAGGCTCGGCTCGGTGCCGAAGCCGGCGCGCACGCCGATCCCAGCGGCAACGGCAGCTAGCACAACGACACACAGCACCCAAGGTCTCGGCCGGCGTTCCAACATGGAACCCTCGCCATCCTTGGCGCGCCACCACTTGGCTTGGTTGCCTCGTCTATGCAAACCCTCAATCCCCAGTTTGCCGCAGCGCTTCGCTTAAAGCGAGTTTACGCTGCGACCATCGCGATGGGCGGAACCCGTCTGGCCCCTTCGCCCTGGCGCTTGCAAGGATCGGCCCCGCTTTTTCGCGGCGGTATTCCCCAAAATCCCGAGCGTGATTAGCGAAACTATAGGCCATCAGCGGGCGCCGTTCCAGATCACTCTTGTTTCGATCAGATCAATTATTGACGCAGCTTGTGACAGCATTACTGCAGCTTTTGCACGCTCGACAATGTCGGCCGCCGGCGCGCGAATCTACTGGACGTGGTGGGCAAGGCCGATGATGCCGATTGCGATCAGGTAAATCGCCACCACGTAGTTGAGCAGACGCGGCATGAGCAGGATGAGAATTCCCGCGATGAGAGCGATCAACGGACTGACAATCACTGGATCAATCGTCATCGTGTTTTCCCCCCGAGAGGCGGGCTGCGGCCCCGATTCGTGTGTCGACGAAAGGAAGAATAGGCTATTCGGCAAGGCTTGTCGTGGACTGAAAATGCCGCGCAAAATCTAATCAGCACGAACGCAAACTAAAGTCCCCACAATACCTTCAATCTTGTTCCAAAAAGCATATATCCCGTCTTGGCCTTGCCGCTTTTGGCGGCAATGGGTAGGAGACCCGGCCGGTCTTAGGGGACTGGCCAATAGCTTTGGTGGGGGAAGCGGGGAGCGCCATGATCGTTGACGAACCCGGCTTCTGGCTCGCCGTTTTTCAGATCATATGGATTGATGTGTTGTTGTCCGGCGACAACGCCGTCGTCATCGCACTTGCCTGCCGCAAATTGCCTCCCCATCAACGGCTATGGGGCATCGTCCTCGGCACGATGGTCGCCATCACCTTACGTGTCGTGTTCGCCGGCGCGATCACCGCGCTCATGAAGATGGCCTACCTTAAGCTGGTCGGCGGCGCGCTGCTGTTGTGGATTGCCGTCAAGCTGCTCGGCCCCGAGGACAATGGCAAGAACGGGCAAATTGAGCCGGTCGAGACTCTATTTCGCGCAGTCAGGATCGTCGCTATCGCTGATCTCGTGATGAGCCTCGACAACGTCATCGCCATCGCCGCGGTGGCAGAGAAATTCGAGGCACCGCAAAATTACGCACTGCTGATGTTCGGTCTTGCCGTGAGCATCCCGCTGATCATGGCCGGCGCCGCAATGGTGATGACGCTGCTCGATCGCTTCCCTATCGTGGTCTGGGCTGGCGCGGCGCTGCTCGGTTGGATCGCCGGAGAGATCATCGCCAAGGACCCGCTGATCACAGGCAATCTCGATCCCGCTTCGGCGCACACGGTGTGGATGATCGGCGCGACCCTGGGAGCGCTGTTCGTGATTTGCGCGGGGCTATTGCGCCGGCGCCGCCTGAAGGCGAGCACCTGAGCAAATTCATGCTTCACCTCGGGGGCTAGGGTACCGCGGCGGAATCAGCCATCTCTTGGGATTAAGCGCATTCCTTGTGGGTTGCCCCGTCCGGAGCTCGCGTTCAGCATTGATCTCGGCGCCAAGCAGCACGATGAAAAAAGAAAGATAAAGCCAGAAAAAGGAGCATGATCACCGCTCCGAGCGAGCCATAGGTCGCGTCATAACGGCCGAAGTTCGC
>DATFVO010000196.1:0-5021 GCA_035260265.1 Methyloceanibacter sp. | reverse complement strand
CTCACGTCGTTAAGGTTCTCCTTGACCTTGCTTTCGGCCCGCACCAATTCTGGCTTAATTTCGAGTCCAAGCTTACGATCACCATGAGGCTCGCCTCCAGCGGCCTTGCGAAAGAGGAGTCCGTTGATGGAACGGTTCTTTGGCGGGAATCCGGCTCTCGTTCTGATCAGGCTCGCGATCCTGTCGCTGGTCGTGGGCGTGGCGCTCGCCGCTCTCGGTTTCAGCCCCTTCGATCTCCTCGACAGCCTGCGGCGGCTCGCCACCCGCATCTACGACATGGGCTTCGCCGCAATCGAGAAGTCGCTCCGCTACTTCCTGCTCGGCGCGGTGATCGTATTTCCGGTATGGCTCGTGGTGCGCGTGTTCAGGCTGATGGGACGGACCAGCGGAGGCGAGGTGCTCGACCCGCGCTCGCAACCGCGAAGCCTAGAGCCTTAGTTCCAATCGTTCCACGCGCGGCCGCCGGTAACCTGCCACCTGCTCTCGGCGGGGAAGATGAGCGTGCAAAAGCGCGAGGTGTGCGGCTTCTTGAAGATGTCGAGATATTCGATATAGCCCCAGAAGAATTGCTGCTCGGCGAAGTCGGTTTTGAACACCACGGGGAGCACAACTCTCGCCCTCGGGTCGCCATTGGTCGAGTTGACGGTGAGCTCGAAGGGATAAGAGCCGCCGCCGTTATATTGCGGCACGTCGCCCTTTGGCGGCTTGTTGGAGAATTGCCCATAGATCGAAGTGAGGATTCCGGGCGTCCGTCCGGGATTATCGACTGTGATCTCTACCGTGGTTTCGGTCTTGTCGTTATTTGCTCCGATAAAGGCAGGCGTGGCGAAGAGATAGGCGCGCTCGACAGCGGGGATATGCTCGGCCGCGCGATGTGCCGCATTGGCTGCCCGCTTGGTGTAGATCCAAAGCAGCACCGAGAACAGCGCCAGGAGGCCCGTGAAAACGGCGATGGCCCGCTCTGCCGTGCCGAACAGTAAGTTCCATGCGGCCTTGGCCTTAAGCCAGGCGACATCCTGCCAATCCTTGGGCCCGGCGCAGGCGGCAGCGCCGGGCACGTCTTCGTCGCAGGCTGGTTGGCTCGCGTTGAAGGCATGGCGTGAGAGGGAAGCCGCTTCGACGTACCCAAATTGGTCGGCGGCATGGCGGCTGTGGCTCTGCTCTGCGAGCGCCGGCAAGCACCAAACGAGCAGCAAAAGAGCGGCAGCAAGTCTCAGCATCGCAGGGATCGCCCTAGCCGAAGGCCTCGGTTCCGGCGAGGTTATAGCATCGCAAATTGCGGTGCCGCCAAGCCTGTCATAGCCGGGCCGCCGCCTCGCGCGAGGCCCATTCCTCGGCGCGTCTCCCGATCAGGGGGGCGAGGCTGTCGGCCTTGGCTTGCTCGATAGCTTCAACCAGGGCCCGCTTGATGCGGGCAATCAGCCCCAAACCTTCGAATACGAGCGCGGTATAAAGCTGGATGAGCGACGCGCCTGCCGCGATCTTGGCAAGCGCCGTCTCGCCCGAATCGATGCCACCTACGCCGATCAGCGGCAGCTTGCCTTCGGTAAGCTGATAAACGCGGGCGAGCATGCGAGTCGAGCGGACGAAGAGCGGACGTCCTGACAGGCCTCCGGACTCGCGTGCAAAGGAGGCGTCCTTGAGACCGTCGCGCGCCAATGTCGTATTCGACACGACAATACCTTCGGCGCCATTGGCAACGATGACGCCCACGATCTCGGGAAGGTCCTCGTCCGCAAGGTCTGGCGCGAGTTTCACAAGCAGCGGCGGCCGCTTGGGAAGAGAGTCGCGTGCGGCCTGCACCCGCTTCAGCAGGGAATCGAGGGTTTTTGGGGCTTGGAGATCGCGCAAGCCAGGCGTGTTGGGGGACGAGATATTGAACGTGAAGTAGTTCGCGACCGGTACCATGCGCTCCATGCCACTGACATAGTCGGCAATCCGATCCTTGCTATCGCGCCCTGCCCCGATATTGACGCCAACAATGCCTTGCGGCCGATCCATCAGCCTGGAGAGCGCTATCTCCTGGCCCTCGTTGTTGAATCCGAGCCGGTTGATGATGGCGCGGTCCGAGGTCGAGCGAAATAAACGCGGCGCCGGGTTTCCGCTCTGCGGGCGTGGCGTGAGCGTGCCGACCTCGACGAAGCCGAAGCCTATGGCGAGAAGCTCACGTGGCACGCGCGCGCTCTTGTCGAAGCCTGGCGCCATGCCCAGCGGGTTGGGAAAGTCGAGGCCGAACACCGTTTGCGCCAGCCGCTTGTCGTCAGGCCGAGGTGCGCGCGGGTAAAATCCAAGCTCAAGCCCTTTGACCGCCAGGTCGTGAGCCTGCTCCGGTGGAATCGCGAGAAGGAGCGCCTGGCCAAGGCCGTACAGCCCATTCACGGCAGGACACGCGCTGGCAGGCGGTGGCGCCCGTCAGTCCCAAGCTCAATCGGCTCCTCCCAGATCAACGCCTCGAAGGGAAGCGGACCGTAGAGATGTGGGAAGAGATCGCCGCCCCCCGATGGCTCCCAGCGCAGCCGCTCGCCGAGCGTCGTGGTATCCATGGCCAACACCACGAGGTCTTTCGCCCCGGCGAAGTGCTTGGCGAGCGTGCCTTCGAGCTGATCGGCTGAGGAAAGATGAATGAAGCCGTCGTGCCGATCATCGGCAGAGCCTTCGAAGAGGCCCTTGGCTTTGGCTTCGGCGAATACAGTGCGGCTCATGACCTTATAAACGGTCCCATCCATGTGCTCTGCTTTAGCGCCTGGGGTCGAAGCTGAACAGGCAACTCGAACGGACAGGAGGCGGTTATTTGACCGATGTCAGCCATTTCGGTTTGAAATTCGGGGACCGCACGCCGGCGGTGCGGTGTTAGGTTGACGTTAGGGAGGGCAACATCATGAAGAAGCCATTCACAACGGTAACTGTTGTCGTTCTTGCGCACGCATTGCGATTGATTTTTGGCCTCACCGTCGCCTTGGCGGGGCTCAGGTTCCCATGTGGGTAGCACGGTCGCCTTGGTGGTGGCAGCGATTGGGACCTGGCGAGAAAATTCGTTAGGTATAAATTCCGGCCTCTGCCCGTGAAAAGGCTCACCCATGCACGCGTTTGGACGGCAATAGACGCGCTTGCGCGCCGCTATGGCCTCTCGCCTTCCGGCCTCGCCAAGCGCGCCGGGCTTGACCCCACGTCTTTTAACAAATCGAAACGCACCACCGGTGAAGGCCGGCCGCGTTGGCCGACCACCGAGAGCATCGCCAGGGTGCTAGAGGCAACCGGCGCGAGCTTCGAGGATTTCACCGCGCTCGTCACCTCGGAGGCGCGCGGACGCCGCGGCATGGCCCAGCCCATCCCGCTGATCGGCCTAACCCAGGCCGGAGGGGGCGGCTTCTTCGACGATGGCGGTTTTCCGGTCGGCCAGGGCTGGGACCAGATCCGCTTCCCGCGCGTGGATGACGAGAATGCTTACGCGCTCGAGGTCACCGGCGACTCGATGCAGCCGCTCTACCGCGACGGAGCCATTCTCATCGTATCGCCGAACTCACCGGCCCGCAAAGGCGACCGCGTAGTGCTGCGCACGACCGACGGTGAGGTGATGGCGAAGATTCTGGTCCGGCGCACGGCCAAGACGATCGAGCTCGCCTCGTTCAACCCGGCCCATCCCAACCTCGTCTTTCCGGTGGACCGGGTCGATTGGATGGCCCAGATCGTCTGGGCGAGCCAGTAGCAAGATCGGGATTGGCAGGCCTCAAAATCCCCCGATTTGTGGCTTTTAGTTTTCGGGGTTCTGACTTCTGGGGCCCGTCATGGAGCTTGCATCTCGTATCGTCTCAGTCCTGCTCGGCCTTGTCGTGGCAGTCTTTATACTTTGGCCTGTCACGATACCGGTCGGCTTCGGACAGGCGTGGTGGGGAAGCAAGCAAATGGCAACCCAGCCCGAGCCCACGCCCACTTCGCCTCCGGCAGCGGCAGACGCCGCCGCGACGCCAGCCCTACCCTCCGCTCCGGTTGCGAGCGCAGTTCTGTCTGAATCGGCACCGCGAGCGGCTCCGGGAAAACCGGAGGAGGGCAAGCATGCTGTGCTCGCGGCCGAGAAGGCTGAGGCTGAGCGCCTCGTTGCCCTCAGCAGCAAGAATGCGAAGGACGCCCCGGCCGCGCGTTCGGTGCCGACCAAGCTCTATTACCGGGTCACCGTGCGCGATGCCGGCACCCTTCAGTCAGGCGGCACGACCATCAGGCTCGCAGGCATCACGGCGCGCGATGCCGAGGCAACATGCAAGGACAAAAAAGGAAGGAACTGGCGATGCGGCGCGGCGGGGAAGTCCGCGCTCGCGCATCTCATCCACGGCCGGGCCGTAAGTTGCGAACTGCCCAAGTCGGGGAGGCCGAGGGACTTCCCGGCGCGCTGCAACGTGGCGGGAACCGATCTCTCGACTTGGGTCGTGCGCGAAGGCTGGGCAGTGCCGGCCGACCCACCGCCTGCGCTCGCCGAAGCGGCCGATGCCGCCAAGAAGGACGGCGTCGGGCTGTGGCGCGGAGGCGACGACAGGCCTGAGGCCAAAGCGCAATAACCATCCGCAGGGCTCCTCCTAGCCTCGTCCCTTCCAGCTCGCTAGGAAGGGTGATCCCAAATCAGGCTAGAGGTTTCTCATGCGCCGCATCGCAACCGCTCTTGGACTTCTGCTGCTCATGTCAGGGCCGGCATTCGCTCAAAAGGAATTTGAGCCGACAGCGGCCGAGCGCAGGACGATCGGCGACTGCATCGACAAGACGGCTGGAGATTCCGAGCTAGAGCAAATGAGCAAATGCATTGGCCTTGTGGCAGACCCCTGCCCCAACGCGCCCAATTCCAACACCTTCACCATCGTCGCCTACAATATGCGCGAGCAGAAGATTTGGGATGAGCGGCTGAACGACTGGTACGGCCAGGCGCAGGCTCGCAGCTCAAGGATGACGCCGCAACAGCTGGCGCAATCAAGGACGCGCAACGCGCCTGGATTCAGTTCCGCGACGCGAAATGCGGCTATTGGGAGAAGCGTTAC
>DATFVO010000195.1:0-5206 GCA_035260265.1 Methyloceanibacter sp. | reverse complement strand
CCGTCGTCCCGCTTGATCGTCACCGTGGAGCCGAAACGCACCTCGGTAGAATCCCGCGGCGTCTCGACCACCTGGGCGGTGGCCCGGCGAGAGGTCCAGTAGCGCAAGTCCCGGTTAATCTTGGCGAGCCTCGGTCGGTCGTCTGCGTCTTGGGCTGCCGCATGCTCACGGTGAAGCCGGGCGAGCTCAGCCTCGATCATCTCGAGCCCCTTGCCGGTCACGAGGTTGTGTGGGGAAACCGGCCGATCGGGAAGGTCGTCGTAAACCTCCCCAGGATCGGCCTCTTTTGTAAAGGCCTTGCTCATAAGGGCACTATACCATGCCTCGCCTCTCGATTGTGGCCGGCATCCTTCCGCCTGATCTGTGGCAATTGGGCTCGAATTAGGCGACCAAGGCAGCCTGAATCAGTCCACGCGCTGCTCAGCCCTTAAGCAACTCATAATCTTTGCGGGCCGCATCGGGTTCCGAAATCCTCGCGGGGGCCGATGGCACGGCGCTGCCCGATCCGGTAGGACTCGCTTTGTTCCTACTCACCCCGACCGTTACGACTTTGCTATGGTCCCGGCGCTAAGCTTCGTCATCGCCAAGGTTGTCCATGCGGTCACAGGATTGCGTTTTGGCGCTGAGGCCGAGGAACAAAGGCTCGGCCCCTGACTTCACGGCGAACGCGGGCTCCAACATGTGATCGAGGACGAGAAGCATGAAGTACATCATTGCAATCATTCAGCCGCACCGGCTTGAAGCAGTGCGCACAGCCCTCAACAATATCGGCGTGCAAGGCATGACGGTCAGCGAAGTGCGCGGCTTCGGGCGGCAGAAGGGGCAGACCGAGATTTACCGTGGCGCCGAATACACTATGCAATACGTGCCCAAGGTGAAACTCGAGATTGCGGCGAAGGCAGAGGTTGCCGATGCCGTGGTCGACGCCATCGGCGAGGCGGCGAGGACTGGGCATATCGGCGACGGCAAGGTGTTCGTGCTCGATCTCGAAGGCGCTATGCGTGTGCGGACCGGCGAGATGGGCGCCGACGCGCTTTAACCGACACCGTGAATTTCGTCGACTATCGAAACCAGCTGCTGCAGCGGCGCGAGGGCGAGATTGCGCAATGGCAATTGGTACGCAATTTCTCGCAATGGTTCTTCGATCTTCTGCGCAATTTCGTCCTAGTTGGAGGGCTTAAGTATTTCTACGAGAAGTCCGGCAGCGAGGTGCTGTTCTACCTGCACCAGTTCGCGCTCGGGGTGATCTTCCTCTTTCCTTTCTTACGCAGACCAGTGGTACGTCAACCTGTTCGGCTTCCTCGCCAACCGGCGCGTTGCGCACTGGCTCAATCGCACCGTCAACATCACCATTGCTGTCATGCTGTTCCTGGTGATCAGGTGGGGGGCTTCCCTGATCGTAATCGAGATCTCGCATGCGCAGCTCTGACGACTAGCGCCTGGCGCGTCGGGCTGCATCGTTCGCTATGCGCAAATCTTTGACCAGGAGGTCGAACTCGCGCCTCTTGTCGCGCGCCTCCTGGAGCCTCAGCAAATATGAGGGATGAACGGTGATAAGACCCTGCACACCGCCAGGCAGTGCGATCAGCCGTCCGCGATTGGCATTGATGGACAGTGCCTTGCGCATCAGCCCGCGCGCCGCGGTGGCGCCAAGAGCGACGGCGACCGCCGGCTGAACGAGATCGATCTCGTTGTCGAGCCACCAGCGGCAAGCGTCGATCTCGCTCATGTCGGGCTTCTTGTGGAGGCGCCGCTTGCCGCGCGGCTCGTTCTTGAAGTGCTTCACGGCGTTGGTGATGTAGACTTCATTCCGCTCGATGCCGGCCGCTTCGAGCGCCTTGTCGAGCACCTTGCCGGCGGGGCCGACGAAGGGCAGTCCGGCCAGATCTTCCTGGTCGCCAGGCTGCTCGCCGATGAGCATCAGCGAAGCGTCGGCCGGCCCCTCGCCGAACACGGTCTGCGTCGCGTTCTTGTAGAGATCGCAACGAGTGCAGCCGCGCGCCTCGACCCTCAAGAGCTTGAGCGCGTTCTCTGGGTCGTTGACCCGTTTTTCCCTGAACAGAGGGAGATCGGCTTCCGGCGGTCTGGCCATGAGGACCTCCTCGTCTGAAAAAACCGCCAATGCTCCGCGACGTTCCGGGTGGCGCTACGGGCTTAAGCTAATGTCTTTCCGACAAGGCTTACCAGCGGAACCGGCATAGCCTATATGGAAGTGGGCGGGGGCTAACGCTTGATAGGATCAGGCTCTAAAGGCTCCAAAACAGATGCTGCACGACATGCCGAAAAGTCAGGGCGCCGCCGTCGTGGCACATCCCGAGGATGCGGTCGGAGAGTTTGTCGGGGAGGTTCCGGCAAAGAGGCCAGCGAAGTCCAGGCGGGGGTGGTTCGCCCGCCGCGAGAAGGTGGTGAGGCCGAGCGCGCTCGGCATGCTGCTCAAGCCCATCGGCATCTCGATCGCCGTCGTGCTCTCGACTTATGCTCTGGTCTCGCTCGGCACCACGTTCTATCGCAGTTATTACCGCCATCTCGATCAAACGGCGGCGGTCCATCCCGATAACAGCGTGCTCGATATTTTCTTCCCTGACCGAAGCCTGCCGCCCGATGCCGTCGATCTCATCGTAAAGGATGTCGACGGCAGCTTGCACAAGGTGGTGGCGAGCAAGTCCGAGGCCGACAGATTCGTCAATGACACAATTCTGATGCTCGACGACGAGCGCGCGCGCATCAAGCAGGTTGCGCATGAGGATCTCGGCCGCACCTTCGCACTGGCCTTCCAGGATCGCGAGCAGGCCATCAACTCCTATGCCGACTGGTTCTTCGCGTGGAAGCGCTCCTATGTCGTCCTAAAGGAGACCATCGCCTCGGCCATCACGCGCGGGATGGAAGCTGGCAAATACGAATCGCTCAACGAGGCGATCGAGGCCGACGTGAATGACTACTTCCTCCGGAACTATCAGGAGCAGGTGCTGAAGCCTGAGCTCCGCGACGCCATCATCACCAAAGGGGTCGAGCAGGCCGTGCGCCATGGTCATGACAGCTACCGGCGGGTGATCGCCAATGGCGACATGCGGCTTCAGCTGTTCCTCGCCAAGCACACCGACCACCTCGAGGACATTCCCTCCTCGACGCCGATGACCAACGTAAAGCTCGACTGGGACGCGCAGAAATGGAAGGCGCCGACCTATCTCATGGAGGATCGCGCCTACGACGGCATTGCCGGGCTTGGCGCTGCCGCTGCCGGCGGCACGGTCGGGGCGCTCGCGCTCGGGCCTGCCTTCAACAGCGTGCTCGCGCAAAGCTTCGGGCAGATTTCGCGCCGCGTCGCCACCTCTCTCGGCACGCGCGTTGCGCTTGCTGAGCAGGGCGCGGTGGCTGGCACCGCGGTCCAGCCTATGGGCGGGCAGGTGGTTGGCGCCGCGCTCGGCGTCGTGATCGGTGCTGCCGTGGATTATCTCTCCAATGCCGCGAACGAGGCGGCCAACCGCGACAGCTTCGTCGCCGCCAATGAGCAGGCGCTCGATTCGACCATCGCCACCTGGAAGTCGAGCCTAGAGGCCAATGTCGACACGGCCATCGACAAATGGTTCGACGACGCCCGCGCGAGCGTCGTGCTCGCCGGCAAATAGGCTGGCAATTTCTCTCGCATTTCCGCCGCTTAGGGCGATATGCTGGCGCAAAGTCCAAGGGCCAAGGGCATGGAGGAGAACGCCAAATCGATAGCGCGGCCGGCCGCGAGCCGCTCGTTGCGCGAGGCGATCCGCACCGCGCGGCTTGAGGAGGCCGAGCATCTCGATCGCACCGCCGATCTCCGCGACAGCGAGATCGCGCGGCTCGAGCTGCTCAAGGCCGATCTTGAGACCGTGTTCGCCGAGCTCCCGCCCCACGACGACCGCTTCAATCTCGCTCTCGTGCCGAGCCGCCCGGCGCGGCTGTGGATCGACCTCTTCACCTACGCCGCCATCGACGACGCGAGCGGCGCCTACCTGTTCGTGCGCAACAGCGAGGAGGGGCGGCGCACGCTGTACAGCTCGACCAATGTTGCCGAAATGGCCGACCGCATTACTCGCCACATTGCGCGCGAGATCGTGCGGCGCGAACGCCTCGAGGCTGCGCTCGGCGAGCTCCCCCAGCTTGGACCGTTGAACGAACCACGGGCCTCAGGCGCGAGCATGGGGGTGGTCATTGCCGCATTCGTGGTTGGGCTCCTCGCCGGCGCCGCCGGTCTGTTTGCGGTGGTGTGGCTTAGCGCTCCCTGAGGACGCGCCGCTCGCATTCCCAGATATGCTCTCCCACGTCGGCAACGGCACGGCCGACCATCTCGCACCTAAAGCCGCCGTCAACTCTCGCGATTGAGTACTCGTTGTAGCGCGCGGCTGGGAGGCGTCCTTCGACCGCTTCGGACGCCGAGGGTACACCGACGACCACTGCCGGGCCGCTCACCGTTTCGAACTCGAACACGGTCTGCTCATGATTGTGGCCGTGCAGCACGAGCTCCACGCCGTTCTGTTTCATCACCCTAGTGGTGCGCCCGGCATCGCGGAGGCCGCGATACCAGCCTGCCTGGCCTGGCAGGGGAGGGTGATGGATCAGGACCACGCGGAACAGGCCTTCGCGGCCAAGTCTCGTTAGCGTCTCGCCGAGCAGGCCGCGCTGGAGCGAGCCGACCTTTCCCGCCGCAATGAAGGGCATGGTGGGAATGGCCGATGACAGCGCGACCAGCGCGACATCGCCGAAGCGGCGCACGAAGGGGAATAGCGTAGGCGGTGTTGGCACCAGAAGCTCCCCGGCCTCATTCGACTGCATGTAAGGCTGCCAATGCCTCGTGCCGCGCTCGGGATGGAGCCTGACATAGGCGTCGTGATTGCCGGGAATGGCTGTCACGCGGCTCGCTGGCCCGAGGTGATGCAGCCACTCTGCGGCGCGGATGAATTCCTCTGGCAGCCCGAGATTGACCAGGTCTCCGGTCACCGCGATGTGGTCTGGCTTCCGCTGGGTGAGATCGTGGGTGAGCAGATTGAGGACCTCGCGCCGGTGCACGTATTTGCGGCCGCGATGCCAGTTCACATAGCCGAGCACGCGCTTGGAGAGGAGGTCGCGGCGTTTGGCGCGCGGCATCGGGCTCAAATGGATGTCGGAAAGATGGGCGAGTGTGAACAATGGCCGCGCAGACTGTGTTGCTATCGCAAAGACACTAGATCGCGTCACC
>DATFVO010000194.1:0-3116 GCA_035260265.1 Methyloceanibacter sp. | reverse complement strand
TTCAGCGCGGAAGCGCGCGAAACATTACCCTCCCGCGGGGAGATTTCGGACGTGAATAAGATCAAAGTGAAGAACCCGGTCGCAGACCTCTCCGGGGATGAGATGACGTTGGTCATCTGGCAGATGATCAAGGAGAAGCTGATCGAGCCTTATCTCAATCTCCCGCTGCTCACGTTCGACCTCTCGATCCAAAACCGCGACGCCACCGATGACAAGGTCACGATCGAGGCTGCTCACGCCATCCAGGCCTGCGGTGTCGGCGTTAAATGCGCGACCATCACCCCCGACGAAACGCGGGTGAAGGAGTTCGGGCTGAAGAAGATGTGGAAGTCACCGAACGGCACCATCCGCAACATCCTTGGCGGCGTCATCTTCCGCGAGCCCATCGTCTGCAAGAACGTGCCGCGGCTCGTGCCGGGGTGGACGAAGCCGATCGTCATCGGCCGTCATGCCTACGGCGATGTGTACCGCGCGACAGACTTTCGCGTACCGGGCAAAGGCAAGCTCACCATCAGCTTCGTGGGCGAGGACGGGACCAAGATCGAGCACGAAGTACACGAGTTCAAAGGCGGCGGGGTCGCGCTCGCCATGTTCAATCTCGACGACTCGATCCGCGACTTTGCCCGTGCTTCCTTTAACTACGGGCTTGCCCGGAACATGCCGGTCTATCTCTCGACCAAGAACACCATCCTCAAGGCCTATGACGGTCGCTTCAAGGACCTCTTCGCCGAGGTCTTTGCGGTCGAGTTCAAGCCGGAGTTCGAGAAGCGCGGGCTGACCTATGAGCATCGCCTGATCGATGACATGGTCGCCGCCGCTTTGAAATGGTCAGGCGGCTATGTGTGGGCCCTCAAGAATTACGACGGCGACGTGCAGTCGGATACGGTGGCGCAAGGGTTCGGCTCTCTCGGGTTGATGACGAGCGTGCTGATGACGCCCGACGGCAAGACGGTGCTCGCCGAGGCCGCGCACGGCACGGTGACGCGCCACTATCGGCAGCATCAACAGGGGCGTGCCACCTCGACCAACGCTACCGCCTCGATCTTTGCTTGGACCGGAGCGCTCAAGCATCGCGCCAAGCTCGATGACAATGCCGAGCTCTTGCGCTTTGCCGAAACCCTTGAACAAGTGGTGGTTAGCACCATCGAGTCTGGCTTCATGACCAAGGATCTTGCCCTTCTCGTCGGCGCCGATCAGAGCTGGCTATCGACGAGTGGCTTCCTCGACAAGATCGACGCCAATTTGCGCAAGGCCATGGCCGACCGCGCCGCCGCCTAGCCCTTGGCGCCCACCTTGCGTTTGCGGTCTTCGCGATGCGCCGGCTCATCGTCCACGGCCCGTGCCTCAGCCATTTTCCGAATGCTTTCCATGCGCTCTGGATGGCGGCGGCCAAGGCGCGCCAAGGATCCGCTATCGAGCACATAGAGGCGGCAGCGCGTCTTGGCGACCACGTCATGCTTGTGACGCCGATGCTCGAGCAGCGCCATCTCGCCGAAGAAGTCGCCCTCTTTTAGAACTACCCGGCGGCTAGGGCTGATCTCGACGACCGCCTCGCCGCTCGCGATGATGAACATCGCATCGCCAGCATCGTGGGCGCGAACCATTGGCACCCCGGGCATAAAGGTGCGCGTGTAGAGTAGCTTGGAGCCGAACTTGTCCGGCTGCACGTCGCGCTCGAGCAGGTACATTCCGGCCGAGGCAAACAGCAGCAGAATGAGAACTACGAGCAGCGCGCCGAGCAGCGCGCGATATTCATCGGCAACGACGCGGCCGAGCGTCTGCAGCGCTGGCGAGTAGCCCACGAGCATGAGCAGGCGAAACAGCCTGAATACCCTGAGGAGCCGGAGATCGATCGGATAAAGCCAGTGCAGAGGGCGCGAAGGCGAGCAGGTCGATGATCATCATCGGCCTCATCGCAAAGCGAAGCCTCGCCTGCCCGCGCGGCGGCCGGCTCAGCATCGGAATCTCCACGGCGCTCCACACCCTGAGCACGTATTCGATGGTGAACACGATCACCGAGAACACGTTGAACGCCTTGAACTCCCACCCATAGCGCTCGGCGAGCTCGGGGACCGTGTCGGCCGCAAACGTGATGGCGTTGAGGAAGATCAGGGTAATGATGAAACCGTTGACGACGCGCCCCATGGGATGAGCGTCGCCACCGACCTCGAGAATGTCATGAACCTCGCGCCGCAAGCGCCGATAGGCGTCCGTCCCGGTCATGCTCAGGCGCGTCCGGCGCGGCGCTTTGGCTCGCCGTCAGGTGCCGGGCTTGCTGCAGGCGCGCCGCCTTGGGCCGCGATCCTTGCCGCGATCGCTTCGAGCGCCTGCTCGGCGCGTGAGCCATCGGGACCGCCAGCCTGAGCTAGGTCCGGCCGGCCGCCGCCGCCCTTGCCGCCAAGCGCCTCTGCGCCGATCCGGGCAAGCTCGACTGCGTCGTAAGTTGCGGTCAGATCCCCGGTGACGCCGACGACGAGACCGGCCTTGCCCTCTTCGCTCACGCCGATGATGGCGGCAATGCCCGAGCCGAGCTGCCGCTTGGCGTCGTCGGCCAGCCCGCGCAGGTCCTTCGGCGCCACACCCTGCACGGTGCGCGCAAGAAGCTTGACGCCGCCGAGATCGCGTACGGCCGAAGCGCCTCCGTCGCCTCCCGCACTTGCTCCACCGCCGAGTGCAAGCTCGCGTTTGGCGTCGGCGAGCTGGCGCTCGAGCTTGCGGCGCTCATCGATGACCGCGGCAAGCCGCATGATCACCTCGTCTGGCGAGACCTTGAGCAGCTCCGCCGCCTCGCGCACGCGCTCGTCCTGGGTGGCAAGATAGGCGCGCGCGGCTTCTCCGGTGAGCGCCTCGATCCGCCGCACGCCGGCGGCGACAGCGCTTTCGCTTACGATCTTGAGGAAGCCGATATCGCCGGTACGGCGTACGTGCGTGCCGCCGCAAAGCTCGATGGAATAGGCGTGTTCTGCCCGCGTGCTCTTGTCGCTTTTGCCCATGCTGACGACGCGGACTTCTTCGCCGTATTTTTCGCCAAATAGGGCGAGCGCCCCCTGGGCGATTGCCGCTTCGGGCGTCATGAGGTGGGTCTCGACCGGCTCGTTCTGTAGGATCATGGCGTT
>DATFVO010000193.1:0-2299 GCA_035260265.1 Methyloceanibacter sp. | reverse complement strand
TTCGATCGGCCATGGCTGAAGCTCTGGCGTACATGGCCGGACTCGACGGTGCGGCGCACGTTAAGCGTCATCTTGCGGCCGCCGCGAGCAGCTTTGCCTTCGGTCTCGTTCGTCTCACTCATTCTTCGTTCGTATCCACTTCACTCGGGTTTTTGAATGCGGCGCTACCCTTGCGGTAGCGCTCAAGCCGCGAGGCTGCCGCAAGAACCTTCAAAGCCGCTCCACCCTGGATTAGGGCAGCATGTATCACATTTGTCCGGCCCGATGCCAAATCCAATTCGTCCACGGTAAAGGCGCGGATGGCGGGAAGGGCAATTCCGCCTTTCTTTCCGCGGGCTTTGGCGTCGAGCTTGCGGCAGCCGTCTTCGGCCGCTTCTCGCGCGTGAATGAGGCCGACAACCCGCCCTTTGGCGATCGCCTCTTCGACCTTGGCGTTGCCGAAAACGACCTCTCCGGCCTTGTTGGCGAGCGAAAGTGCGGAAATCGCCGCCTCGGCGAGAAGCGTCTCGATCTGGGTAGCCAGCGCTTGAGAGGCCTCGGCCTCCTGCTTGAACGCCCGGCTGAAGGCATTGCGTTTTAACGCTTCGGCAACCGTATCGTGCGCCGCGGTAAGCCAAACGCCGCGCCCCGGCAGCTTTTCCTTGAGGTCCGGGACGACCACCCCATCGGGGCTGAGCACAAAGCGGATCAGCTGGTCCTTGGGTCTAAGCGCACGGGTGACCGCACAGCGGCGGACGGTGTCCGTCGCCTTGCGATCCTGCTCTCGCTCCGCCGCCGCTTGCCCCAAAGGCCTGGTCTCCTTGCGTCCCCATTAATGGCCTGCGCCCTGGCTCGGCTCACCAGCCGATGAGGCGCCTTCAGCGGGGGCAGCGTCGTGGCCCTCAGCCTCAGAGGGCTCTGACTCAGGCTGCGGCTCCTCAATCCAGCCCGCCTTCACCCGCGCGGCGATGATGAGTTCCTCGATCTGCTCCCGCGTCAGGCGGAAAGAGTCGAGGATGCCTTCATGCCGAATGGCCTCCTTATCTTTACTGCGCTCAGTCCAGCCGGCGAGGTCGTCAGTCGCGCAATCGGCGAGGTCCTCGACGGACTTGATGTTGTGTTCGCCGAGCGCAACCATCATCGCCGTGGTGACGCCGGGGACTTCGCCGAGTGCGTCGGCGACCCCGAGCGCCTTGCGCTTGGCGTCAAGCTCGGCCTCGATCTTCTCGAGATGCTCGCGAGCGCGGGTCTGAATTTCGGCGGCGGTGTTCTCGTCGAAGCCTTCGATCGATGCGATCTCAGACGGTTCGACGAAGGCGACCTCCTCGACCGAGCTGAAGCCCTCGGAAGCGAGCAGCTGGGCGATGACCTCGTCGACGTCGAGCGCCTCCATGAAGGTCTGCGAGCGCTCGGCGAACTCTGCCTGACGCCGCTCCGACTCGGAAGCCTCGGTCATGATGTCGATGTCCCATCCGGTCAGCTGGGAGGCGAGTCTGACATTCTGGCCCTTGCGTCCGATCGCAAGCGAGAGCTGCTGATCCGGCACGACGACCTCGATGCGCTCGGCATCCTCGTCGAGCACGACCTTGACCACCTCGGCGGGCGCGAGCGCATTAACGATGAAGGTCGCCGCATCGGGCGACCACTGAATAATGTCGATCTTTTCGCCTTGCAGCTCGTTCACCACCGCCTGTACGCGGCTTCCGCGCATGCCGACGCAGGCGCCGACCGGATCGATCGAGGCGTCACGGGACACGACCGCGATCTTGGCGCGGCTGCCGGGATCGCGCGCCACCGATTTGATGGTGACGATGCCCTCATAGACCTCCGGCACTTCCTGCGCGAACAGCTTCGCCATGAACTCAGGGTGGGTGCGCGACAGGAAGATCTGCGGACCGCGCGGCTCACGCCGAACGTCATAGACATAGGCACGGATGCGGTCGCCATAGCGGAAGTTCTCGCGCGGCAGCGTCTCATCGCGGCGCACAATGGCCTCTGCGCGGCCGAGATCGACGATGACGTTGCCGTACTCGACCCGCTTGACGATGCCGTTCACGATCTCGCCGACCCGGTCCTTGTACTCATCATACTGGCGCTCGCGCTCGGCCTCGCGCACCTTCTGCACGATGACCTGCTTTGCGTTCTGCGCCGCCACACGGCCGAAATCGAGCGGGGGCAGGGGCTCGGCGATGAAGTCGCCGACCTGCGCCGCGGGATTCCGCCGGCGTGCCTCCTCGAGCGCAATCTGGGTCGCCTCCATGGTGACCTGCTCAACCACTTCGAGGAGTCGGGCGAGCCTGATCTCTCCAGTCTTGGGATC
>DATFVO010000192.1:0-8701 GCA_035260265.1 Methyloceanibacter sp. | reverse complement strand
CCTGGCGAGATCTTCAACACGTTCGGCGGCATAGACGGCTCTGCCTATTTCATCGGCGGGGTTGGCATCACCTACCTTAGCCGCGACCATGTGACCCTCGCTCCGATCAGCTCAGGCGTTGGACTGAGGCTTGGGGCCGGTCTGGGCTATTTGAAATATACCCAGCAGCCCACCTGGAATCCGTTCTAGTTTGGCGCTAAGGAAGCCTGGCTGAGACCCTTTTTCAGCTGCCGGTGCCGAATTGGCGCCACCTTTCCGCTTGAGTCTTGCCCGCAGGGCGGCGGTTGATGGCGCTTCGCGCCAAAACCGGGAGCGCTGGTTTCGATGATCGAATGGCTTATGTTCGGGGCGCTTGGCTTCCTGGTGGGATGCCTGCTTGCGCTTATGCTTGCGCCGCCCTTTTGGAACCGCGCCGTCAAGCTCACCACGCGGCGGCTGGAAGCGACCATGCCGATGTCGCTCAACGACATCCAGGCCGACAAGGATCAGCTCCGCGCCGAGTTTGCCATCGAGCTTCGCAAGGTCGAGGTCGCCCTAGACAAGGCGAAGGAGAAGGCGATCCGCGAGCTGATCGAGGCGAATAAGCGCCGCGTGGAGATCGCGGTGCTCAACGGCGAGCTTGCCGGGGCAAAATCGAAGCTCCAGGAGAATGAGAATGCGAACCGGGTGCTGCAACAGACGATCAAGCGGCGCCTTCCCGATCTCGACAGCCGCCTGAAGGCAGCGAAGAAGGCGCTCGCCGAGCTCGAAGCGGTCAATGCCGAGCTGCGCACCACCGTCGCCTCACAGTCCGACGCCCTCAAGACGGCACGCACCACATTGCACAATCAGCGCGCTGACATCGAGCGCTTGCGCGTTGCCTTGGAAAGCGGCAGTGGCGTCGCCATGCGTGGCGTCGGCAAGGCCGAGGCCGCCCGTGCCGTCGCTGAGAGCCAGCGCCTGGCCGCGGAGCTGTCGAAGGTCCAGGAGGATCTCCAGCGCGCGAGGACGGGCTCGCAGGAGAACGCGTTGCTGCGCCGCGAACTCACGCGGCTCGCCTCTCAGATCCTGACCGTGGCGCGCGCGCAAGGCCCGGTCCCGGTGGCCCAGCAGCGCCTGGCCGTGACGCAGGTGTATACCGAGATCACCGCCGTCGATGAGCCGCAAGAGCCCGAGCCCATTCGACACGAAGCGCACGCGACCCATGCGGGCAACGGCGTCGCGCGGGACCCGGAACTGACCGAGGCCGCGCCCGAAGTGGATGCGATGGCCGCGGCAATGTCGTCTCCCGCGGCCGATGCGACCGAGGAGCCCTCCCCTAACGAGCAGGCCGGCGAAGCCGATGCCGCCGAGCCGAAGGGACCGCTGGCGAAGCGTTTTGCCGCCCGCAGAGAGAAGCGTCGCGCGCGCAAGTCCGGCAGCGGCGCAAAGAGCGCGAGCTTGAGCGATAGGCTGAAGGGCCTCGTCGCCGACCGCGCCGAGTCCTGATTTCGCCGGCCTTCAGGTCTGCAGGAATTCCTGCGAGCCGTCTTTCAGCTTGAGCGCCGTCAGGCGGTTGGTGAAGCATGCACCGGTGTCGATGCCGATGCGGTTCGCGCGCCTCACCGGCGCCTTCCCCGGCGTGTGCCCATGCACCACGATCTTGCCGAAAGGCTCGGCGCAATTGAGGAAAGGGCCCCTGATCCAGATGAGGTCTTCTTCTTGTTGCGCGGCGAGCGGCACGCCCGGCTTCACGCCGGCATGGACGAAGAGATAATCGCCGAACGAGACGCTAAGCTTAAGGCTCTTGAGGAATTCGAGATGCGCTTCGGGCAGGCACTTGGCGAAGGCGTCGCGCCATGCCTCAGCCGCAGCGCCTAAGCGCCAGAGGCACTCGGTGTCGACCCCGTAGGAGCACATTGTCGCCTCGCCGCCATTCATGAGCCAGTGCTCGAGCCGCTGAGGCTCTTGCAGGAAATCGAGCAGCATGGCTTCGTGATTACCTTTTAGAAAATAGGTCTCGAAACCCTTTGGCAGTCCGCCGAGGAGCCGTTCGACCACGGGGCGGCTGTCAGATCCGCGATCCACATAGTCGCCGAGAAAGACGAGTGTCAGACGCTCGACGGATGCGCTCGCCCGCCTGTCGCCGTCTATGCGGCGTAGCATGTCGTCGAGCAGATCAGCCCTGCCGTGAATATCGCCTACGGCGTAGAGAAGCTGACCTTCGGGCAGAGCTGGATGGTTCGGGGGCGACAAGGACGTCACTGAGATAGGCGGCGCGCACATACTCTAATTCAACTAAATGCGGTTAGCCCCGAATATCCGACTCATTGGGAAGGAATTGCGCGCAATTGCGGAGGAATTACGCTTGGGCCAAGGCTCAGCTGTTCTCGGGCTTGCCGGAGAGTTCGCGGTAGAGCCGCGACGGCAGGCCGAACACCGTGGCCACGCAGTTCGCCCTGAGCCCGATGAACAGCACCATCTCTCCGCTGCGGAGCTGATCGTCCTCGGTGATGACGTAGAGCTTCTCGACATTCAGCGATGGCAGCCCTTTTAGCTCAAGTGCGCGCTGTTCGAAGGCCTTGAGGTCATCGCCTGCGAGGTAGTCGTATTTGGCGTGCACCTGCTTGATCGCCGCCGTGATCACGCTCTCGGTCTTGCACACGACCGGCGCCGAAGGAGACCAGTCGTTATTGTAATAGGTCGTGCCATACGCCTGCACGAGCGGTTCGAGCCGCTCCGAATAGGCCTTGAAGGCTGCGAACCCGAGGAGCGCGATGGCGAGCGCAAAGCCGACTGCAAGTCTTGACCGGGGTGGCACGGTCAGGTCCTCCGCTGTCGACGCCGAGTATAAGCCCGCTCCGACGCTCTAGATAACGGAATCAGTTTCGCAGACGACAGTCTCCTGATGCCCGCATTCAGGGAGCTTGTAGCCGATAAGGGCCCCGGTCCTGAGATCGACGATGGGAGCCGGGCAGCCGATGCGCCACACCCGCCAAGGCGTACTCCTATGCGCCTGGTCCCACTCGGTCGCGAGCGTGACCCCAGCCCTCGCGCATTGCTCGGTAATGGTGAAATTCGGGTTGAGCGGAGGCGTAGGATCGTCAGTCGGATTGATCTTCATGCCCTCGGCGGGGTCATAAAGCTGAACCTCGTTGCGCCGGCAGACCATCATGGAATTGGGAGTGTCCCATTTGAGGTTCTCCCAGTGGGTGAACGCCGAGTTTTGATCTGGTGCGCCTGCGCTGATGGTTTTGCAGACGATGAGCACAAGCACGGGAGGAATTTGCACGCCCATGGCTAAGCCCTCCACTGGAGCGTGACACCCTTGAAGGGTGCAACCCAACTCGCGATGGATTTGAGTTCTTGGGGTGGGGCCGTGGGCGGCTGCTTCTTCTCTTGCGCCGTGGCTTGAGTGGAGAGGGGCAGGCTCGCCGTAAGGGCCAGTGTCAGCGTGGTTAGCATCAGTAAGGGCCTCCTAATGGAGTTTCTAATCAACACCACTTGGTCCCAGGCGGAGTCCTTTCTCCGGTCTGGAAATTCGCCCTTGACGCATCCTCCATGTTGCAACGCGAAAAATGACGCTTGGGTCACTGGGCTTTACTAGGTCCAGCGCCGGTGTCGAGGATCGAGTCCCGGAGCCAGCGCTGCCTGTGAGCCTATGTGTTAAGCCTCATTTCCGGTTCCAATCACCCATTGACGAAGCTGGCTACCTAAGCGACGCCAGGCCCAGCCATTTCGCACCTGCAATGTTGCACCGCAAAATTGTGATTCGCAAGTTATAGGTAGGGTAGGCTCAATGATGCCATCGGGCTAGAGCAGCGCGGCAACACTCCTCAGAGTTTTGGTGGAGCGAGCGCCATATGCCCACCAATTTGCTCAGTTTAGTGGCAAACTTGGAACGTGATTGGCGTTTAGGCAGCATACGTGGAATGCGCTGACAATCGCCGCGGACCGGCCAGTACAGGGCCTGAGGCCTTCCGCCGCAGGCCTTATTTGCAGCTTCGGCAGCCCGGAACGCCGAACTCGCTGCTCGGGGTGACTCGACGTCGACATCGTATCGCTCGCGCGGCGGAACCAATCCGGGCTCACCTCCGTGCAATCGCCCTCAACGGCAATATCCCCGGGTTAATCTATGCCGAGTTCGCGACATGTGGTTAGTATCCCGCGCGAGTGCGCCAAGCTCGGGCGGGTCTGAGGGCACCGGATGCACAAGTCGGAGAACACGGAAGACAATGCGGCTTGCCACGCAATGAGCAATGCTGGCGCGGGCCTCTTCGGCGATTAGCTAAGCTGAGAATGTCAGTTCGTGATGTTTAGAAATTTAAGCACCAGCACGAAGCTCTTCATTCTGTGCAGCATGTTCATCGTGGCGATCGTCGTCGCGATCTACAGCCTTGTCGCCGAAAAAGAGATTGCCATCCAATTCGCCCGCAAAGAGCTGGTCGGCGTCCGCTATTTTGAAACTCTTCACGGTGTCTATGCTGCGATCCTGGCCCAACCGGTTGGTGGCGAAGCCGCCGCGCAGATGCCTTCCACAGAGGAAACGCTGAAGTCGCTCGATGCGGCGGAGCACCAGGCCGCCGGTACATTGCAAACAGCCGCGTTCGAGCAGTCTTTGGAAACCACGCTGCGCAAGCTGTGGTCGAAAGGCACGGAAGGCGACCGCGGCGCTCTAGTCGTCGAGGCCCTCGCCAAAGCACGCGATCTCGCCACGCGCGTCGGTGATGACTCAAATCTCGCGCTCGATCCCGATCTCGACAGCTATTACCTGCAGGACACGGTAGTGAGGCAGATACCTCGCCTGCTCGGCCAAATTGGCGAGACCCAGGCGTCGCTGGAGGGGCCGAAAGCAAATCCTAGTGACGAGAAAGCGCGCGTGCTCGCGCTTAGCGCCATAACGCGATCGACCACCGACGAGATCGAACGAAACCTCGCGTCCGCCTACCGCGGAAATGCCAACGGGCAGTTGCGCCAAACCATCGAAGGTGACGTCAGCGAGATGCTGGCAAGCATCTCGTCCTATTTCAATGCCGTGAACCAGAGCGTAACCGATCCGGCCGCAGCTCAGTCTCGCAATCGTCTCTACGACGCCACTGTGAACAAGGCGAGCGCAGCTTGGACGGTGAGCCAGTCCGAGTTGAAACGCCTTCTCAACGAACGCATCGACAACCTGCTCGGGCGGCTACATCGCAGCCTCTGGCTGACCGGCGCGCTGGCAGCCTTGAGCCTTCTCCTCGCTTTTATCACCTATCGCCACATCGTGCGGCCCCTCGGGCGGCTTGAGGGAGTGGCAAGAACGGTCCGCGAGACCAAGGATTACCGCAACCGTATCGATTACAAGAGTGAGGACGAGATCGGGCGCCTCGCCGTCACCTTCAACGAGATGCTCGGCGAGCTCGAAGCCGCGCATCAGCGGCAGATTGCCGAACAGGAGAAAAAGGGCCTGCAGGCTATTGCCGACGTTCAAGCCTCGGCCCACGCCCATTCGTCTCGGCTGCTTAACGCCTCGCCCGCGGTCATTTACTGCCGCACGATAGCCAACAATTTTCAGCCGACCTTCGTCAGCGAGCGCATCATCGAGCTGTTTGGCGTCACCCCAAAGGAATATTTCGAGAATCCGGATCTCTGGCGCGAACGGGTGCACCCTGAGGACATTCCGCGTATCGAGGCCTGGGTCGATGGGCTATTCGAGCGTGATAAGCAATCGATTGAGTATCGCTATCGCCGCGAGGACGGCACGTATCGCTGGGTGAACGACGAGCAGCATTTGCTACGCGATGCCAAGGGAGAGCCGATCGAGATCGTGGGCTCCTGGACCGACATCACGCCACGCAAAGAGGCCGAGGAGGCGCGCGAAACCGCGCGCTCGCGGTTGACCCTCCTCCTCGGGGCGGCGCCCTCGGTCATCTATAGCTTTGCTGCAACCGGCGATTTCGCGCCAACTTTCGTCAGCGCCAATATCGCGCACATGCTAGGCTTTAGCCCTGACCAATATCTCCGGGATGCGGACTTTTGGCGCTCTCATGTGCATCCAGAAGACCTGCCCGAGGTCGAGGCAAAGCAGGCCGAGTTGTTCAGAAAGGGCGTGCATCTCACCGAATACCGTTTCCGAAAGAAGGACGGCACCTATTGTTGGGTAAGCGACGAGCAGCATCTGATCCGCGACAAGCATGGCCACCCCGTTGAGGTAGTCGGATCCTGGAGCGATATCGACGCTCGCAAAGCGGCCGAGCAGGCTTTCCAGGCAGCGCAAGTTGAGCTTGAGAAGGCCACTGAGGCCGCGCTAGAGGCGAACGAAGCTAAGAGCGTGTTCCTCGCCAATATGAGCCACGAGATCAGGACGCCGATGAACGCGATCATTGGCCTGTCGCATCTTGCGCTCAAGACCGACCTCTCGCCGCGCCAGCGCGACTATGTTCTCAAGATCAAGAGCTCGGGCCAGCACCTGCTCGGCATCATCAACGACATCCTCGACTTCTCGAAGATCGAAGCCGGCAAGCTCTCGATCGAGACCATCGACTTCGACCTCGACAAGGTCTTGGAGAATGTCGGGAACCTGATGAGCGAGAAGGCCTCGGCCAAAGGGCTGGAGCTCATCTTCGAGGTCGCGCCCGACGTGTCGACCCATTTCCGGGGGGACCCGCTCAGGCTCGGTCAGATCCTTATCAATTTCTGCAACAACGCCGTCAAGTTCACCGAGCATGGCGAAGTCGCCGTGGCGGTGCGCATGCTCGAGGACGATCCCGACAGCCAGCTCGTCGAATTCTCGGTCAGCGACACCGGTATCGGCATGACCGAGGCGCAGATCGGGCGCCTATTCCAGGCCTTCGAGCAGGCCGACGCCTCGACCACGCGGAAATATGGCGGGACCGGACTTGGCCTCGCCATCTCGAAACAGTTGACCGAGCTGATGGGAGGCCATGTCGAGGTCAAAAGCGAGCTTGGCAAAGGCAGCACCTTCACCTTCACCGCGCGGCTCGGCAAAGGGACGGCCATCGTGCGTCCGCGCCTTCTCCAGGCTGACCTGCGCGGCCGGCGCGTGTTGATCATCGACGACAATCCGCATGCCCGCGCCGTGTTGTCTAACATGCTGACCAACATGACCTTTGTCGCCGACGAGGCGGCCTCTGGCGAGGAGGCGATCAATATGGTCAAACAGGCCGCCAATCAGAACCGGGGATATGAGATCGTCTTCGTCGACTGGCAGATGCCGGGCATGAACGGTATCGAGACCGGCAAGCGGATTATGAAAATTCCCGATCTCGAGCTTCCGCCCCATCTCGTCATGGTCACGGCCTATGGACGCGAGGAGGTGCTGAAGCAGGCCGAGGAGTCTGGCTTCGAGAACGTCCTCATCAAGCCGGTCACCTCCTCGATTCTGTTCGACACCGCGGTGGTGGCGCTCGGCGCCGATCGGGAGCGGCCCGAGCCGGTGCAGGCCGGCCCCACCTTCGATATCGATCGGCTGCGCGGCGCGCGCGTCCTTCTTGTCGAGGACAACGAGATCAACCAGGAGGTCGCCATCGGCCAGCTCGAGGATGCCGAGGCCTTCGTGGATCTCGCCGAGAACGGCGAGATCGCGCTCCGCATGGTCAAGGACAACGACTACGACGCCGTGCTGATGGACATGCAGATGCCGGTCATGGACGGCATCGAGGCGACCCGAATTTTAAGGGCAGACCCGCGCCACCAGGCTCTGCCCATTATTGCCATGACCGCCAACGCCATGGAGTCGGATCGCGAGGTCTGCCTCGAGGCGGGCATGAACGATCACATCGCCAAGCCAATCGATCCCGACCAGTTATTCAGCGTGCTGTTGCGCTGGATTCGCTGCACTGAAGGCGATGGCAAGGTTGCGCGCGCCCACAAACAAGCTCGCTCTGCAAGGGCTGAGGCCGGCAACACCGACCTGGTCATTCCGGGAATCGACGTGCGCGCAGGACTGAAGCGGACCGGAGGCCATCGCGAACGTTACGAGACGCTGTTGCGCAAATTCGCCGAGCAGCAACTCGCCGCGACCGAGACAATGCGCGCTGCATTGTCGGCTGGCGATGCCGCTACCGCTGAGCGCATCGCCCATTCCCTTAAGGGCGCTGCCGGCACCCTCGGAGCCACGACTCTCTCTGAGGCCGCGGCAAACGCCGAGGCCGCGATCAAGACCGGCCAGGGCTTCGACGCGGCGCTTAAGGCGTTGTCGCTCTCCCTTGATCCCGTGATCGTGGGCATCACCAAGGCGATTCCCGAAGAGAGCTCTGGCGATGGCGCTGGTGCTGCTTCGGGCAATCCAGCAACCGTCGAAGCGCCCCTGATCAGGCTCAAGACGCTCTTGGAAAACGACGATGGCGAAGCTGCCGACTACATCATCAACGCGAAGTCGCGGTTCAAAGGCGTGCTCACGCCGGCCGAGATCAAGATGCTCAGCGAGCGCATCGGCAATTTCGATTTCGACGCGGCACTCAAGTGCATTTCCGGCATCGCATCGCGCCTGTCGCTCAATCTGGAAGGCAAGTGATGGCGGGCAACGGACGCAAGCTCGTTCTGATCGTCGACGATACGCCGACCAACGTTGCCGTCGTTTCCGGCGTGTTGAAGGACTCGTTCAGGACCAAGGTGGCAACCAACGGAGAGAAGGCGCTGGCCATCGCGACCGGCTCCGAGAAGCCAGACCTGATCCTGCTCGACGTGATGATGCCGGGCATGGACGGCTATGAGGTCTGCCGCAAGCTCAAGGACAACCCGG
>DATFVO010000191.1:0-7053 GCA_035260265.1 Methyloceanibacter sp. | reverse complement strand
CCGGCACGCGTGAGCAACTCTTCGCGGGATGCGGCAAATCCACCGGCAATCCACTCCGCCTCAAGCGTCCGCAGTGTCTCGCCGACCTCTCGGCCTGTGAGGTTGCCGAGCGCCATTATGTCCGAGCCGCGCAGCGGAAAGGCAGGGACTTTCCAGCGCTGAGGCAGAGTAAGAGCCGAGTGCCAGGATTTGTCCTCGGAACTCGCGCCCGAGTCGGCCCAGGCCAGCAGCACGTGACGCGCAAAGTCACTTTCGCCGAGTCGGTACAGCGCGCGTTCGGCGGCCTCTTCGTCCGGCAGCCCGGCAGGCTTTGCTGCGCCAAGCTCGAGCACGGCGCGCTCGGCATTTGAGAGCCTGAGCCGCGTGGCAAGCCGCGGGGCGTCCTCCTGCACAAACACGCCGAGCGCCGCGAGCCTGAGTATGGCGTCAGGCTCGAGACCAACTGCCTCCTCTATCGCCACGAGCCGCGCGAAGCGGGCAAGACGCGGCACACCGCCAAGCAATCCCACGAGCAGACCGTAATCGAACAAAGCCTCGACCGCGCGCACCGCTTGCGGCGCGACGAGAAGACTTCGCAGCTCGGCGCTCACCCGCTCGGCCGAGAGTCGGTCGAGTCCTGAGCAAAGCTTCACAGCGGCCTTCAGCCCTTCCTCGTCGAGAGGGCCTTTGCCGTAATAGGCGTTGAAGCGGAAGAAGCGCAGAATGCGGAGATAGTCCTCCTTGATGCGCGCCTCGGCGTCGCCGATGAAACGCACGCGGCCGGCGAGGAGATCACCATAGCCGCCGAGCGGATCGAACACCGTCCCGTCGCTTCCGGCATAGAGCGCGTTCAGCGTGAAGTCACGCCGGCGGGCGTCCGCGTCCCAATCCTTGGTGAAGGCGACGGTGGCATGCCGGCCGAAGGTCTCGACATCGGAGCGAAGCGTCGTCACCTCGAAAGGGACGCCGTCGGCGATCACCGTCACCGTGCCGTGTTCGATACCGGTCGGCACGGGCTTTAATCCAGCCTTCTTCGCGAGCGTCATCACTTGCTCGGGCCTGGCTGTGGTGGCGAGGTCGATCTCCTTCACCTTCTCTCCGAGCAGCGTATTGCGCACGGCTCCGCCCACGGCACGGGTTTCCACGCCATCGCCGCTCAGCGCAGCGAAGACGCGCTTGGTCTCGGGTCGCTTGAGCCACTCGGCGTCTTTGAGCGAAGGGAGCCCACCTGCGGAGCTGATGGCTTGCTCTGTCATGTCGAGGAGCGCCGTCAGTCGATCTCGCCTGGCTTGACTACGCCGTCATTGAGCGTCGGCGGGTGATAAGTCCCGCCAGGCTTGCCGCCAGAGAATTGGATAAGCGTCGCCATAGTGACGATCAGCAGTCCACATCCTGCCGCGAGCAGCCAAAGGATTGGCGCGCCCTGCCAAATGCCCGCCGGCGCGACCCTTTTCACCGCGAGCATATAGGCCGCGTAGACCAGAAACGGCAGCGCGAACAGGACGATATCGATGAGAGCGATGCGCAACATCGCGGGGCTTTGGCCTCTCTCACGGAAAACGCCCGCACCATAGCGGCGGCGGCCGTACAAATCGAGCTAGATGCTTGGCTCGGGGCTCGGGAAAGGGAAGAACGCACCTCCGCTCCACACCCCAGCATTCTCCGGACCGTCGACTTCGACCGCCAAAGCGGCGAGCTCGTAATAAATGGGCCTGGCGAGCCGCGCGGCCAAGCCATCCCGCACCGCGACGTAAGGGACAAAACCTCCCAACTTTCCCGGCTGAAAGCCTATGGGGTGCTCGGCGTCCGCCGTGACTATGTCATCGACATTGGTGCGGAAGGTGAGGACTTGCCTCTCCCCGCTCCTGCGGCGCTTCATCTCGACAGCTACAAATGGCATTCCCTCGACCTCGATCAGCACCTTCTCGACCGGAGTGACGAGGTAATAGCGTCCGTCATTCTCGCGGCGGAGCACCGAGGCAAACAGCTTGACCAGAGGCAGCCTCTGGATCGGGCTGCCCCGGTAATACCACGTCCCGTCACGGGCTATTTTGAGCCCGATATCCCCGCAAAGATTAATGTTTGGCAATGCAGTGGAACGCCCTTTGCCGCGAACCTTTTCAAGTGCTACGAGAACGTCTCTTTCGTCCTGGTCAGGCATGTTTTCGGCCGCCTTCGACCACCAATCCTTGCGCCACCGGACCCTGGTGGAACTTGCCCGGACCAAACAGGATTGTGACCGAATTGTCCCGCAAAGTGTTTCTTCCTCTAGAGCCCTTTGGCCCTATAGTCCTCTAGTCCCCAGGATCGAGCGAAACTTAAGCCATGACAACACTTGCCCCTAACGAGAGCCAGCTTGTCGACCGTATCGAGGAGGTCGGCGCCAAGATCCAGAAAGTGCGCGAGACCACGGCCTCGGTCATTTTCGGCCAGGACCGCGTCATCGACCTCGCCCTGATCACGGTACTTTCCGGCGGGCACGCGCTCTTGATCGGCGTCCCCGGCCTCGCCAAGACGAGCCTCGTCGAGACTCTCGGCACGGTGCTAGGGCTCGAGAACAAGCGCATCCAGTTCACGCCGGACCTGATGCCGTCGGACATCGTCGGTTCCGAGGTGCTGGAGGAAGGCGCTGGCGGCCGGCGCAGCTTCCGCTTCGTCAAAGGCCCGATCTTCACCCAGTTGCTCATGGCCGATGAGATCAACCGCGCGAGTCCCAAGACGCAGTCCGCTCTGCTTCAAGCCATGCAGGAGCACCACGTGACTGTGGCCGGCGTGCGGCATGACGTGCCGCGTCCCTTCCATGTGCTCGCCACCCAGAACCCGCTGGAGCAGGAGGGCACCTATCCCCTTCCCGAAGCTCAGCTCGACCGCTTCTTGCTGCAGATCGATGTGTCCTACCCAGACGTCGCCGCCGAGCGGCGCATGCTGTTCGCAACGACCGGCGTCGAGGACCGCGTGTTGAAGACCATCCTCTCGGCCGAGGAGCTGATGATGGCGCAGCGACTGGTGCGTCAGATCCCGGTCGGCGACCAGGTGGTCGATGCCATTCTGAAGCTGGTCCGCTCGGCTCGGCCCGGCACCGGCATCGAGGAGGAACTCGATGACATGATCGCTTGGGGCCCAGGCCCGCGCGCAAGCCAGGCGCTGATGCTCGCCGTCCGCGCCAAGGCGCTGATCGAGGGGCGGCTTGCGCCCTCTATCGACGACGTGGTCGATCTCGCCGAGCCCGTGCTCAAGCACCGCATGGCGCTCACCTTCGCCGCTCGCTCCGAGAAGGTGGAAATGAGCGACGTCGTGGCGAGACTGGTCGAGCCGCTAGGGTGATTTGAACCTTGGCCGACGCGCGAGAGAGAATTTTTCAGCCATTTCCAGTTGAGGAAGCCGAGGCCCATGGGCTGGCCACGCGCATGCCGGCGCTCCTCATCGAGGCTCTGCGCGTTGCCCATACCGTCGCTCACGGCACCCATGGCCGCCGTCGCGCCGGGCCTGGCGAAACGTTCTGGCAGTTTCGCCACTATGACCAGAACGATTCGGCATCCGGCATCGATTGGCGGCGCTCGGCAAGCTCAGACCATCTCTTCGTACGCGAGCGCGAATGGGAGGCCGCGCACACTGCGTGGCTATGGGTCGACCTCTCGCCTTCAATGCGCTTCCGCTCGCCGCTCGCCAAGATTTTGAAGGAGAGCCGCGCCGTGGTGCTCGCGCTCGCCATCACCGAACTTCTCGCCCGCGGCGGCGAGCGCATCGGCGTGCTCGGCGACCAGCCATTCCGGGGGCGCAACGCCGCGCGCCGTGTCGCCGAAGTTCTGATGCGCGATACCGGCGAGGCGAGCCTGCCAGAGCCAGCGAAATTGAGCCGCTTCTCCGAGTGCCTTTTCTTCAGCGATTTTCTCGAGCCAGTGCCCGAGACGGCAGAAAGCTTGAAAGCGATCGCGGCGCAAGGGGTGCGCGGCCATCTCGTGCAAATACTCGATCCTGCCGAGGAGACGCTTCCTTACGCGGGCCGCACCGAGTTCACCGCGAGCGAAGGCCGGGACCGATTGATCGCCGGCCGCGCCGAGACCTTGCGCGAGCGCTACCAGGAGAGGCTCAAGCAGCATCGCCGCGATCTCATCGAGACGACGCGCAGGCTCGGGTGGTCCTTCGTGGTGCATCACACCGACCGACCTGCCGAGGAGGTCGTGCTCGCTATCCATAATCGCCTCGCGGGGCTTGAGCGTGATTATCGCTATCGTCCGCCGCGTCTCGTCGTGAGCGGCGAGAGAGCCGCGAGTCAGCAGCCATGATCACGATCGGCTCAATCGGCTTCCTCCAGCCTTGGATTTTGGCGGCGCTCGCTGCGCTTCCAGCTATCTGGTGGCTGTTGCGAATGACGCCGCCGAGCCCGCAGCTCGTGGTGTTTCCGCCGACGCGGCTGTTGAAGGACCTAAAGTCGAGCGAGGAGACGCCGGCGCATAGTCCATGGTGGCTCACCGCGCTGCGCATGCTGCTGGCGGCGGTGATCATCTTCGCTCTGGCGCGTCCGGTGCTGAATCCTGACCGCCAAACCTTCACCGGCGGAGGTCCCCTCCTCCTCGTCATCGACAATGGCTGGGCGTCGGCGACGCATTGGCCCGAGCGGCGGGAGGCGATCGAGGCGGCCATCGACCGCGCCGGCCGCGACGGCTCGACCGTGGTGCTGGCACCGACCGCGCCGAGCCAGCCGGTCAGTGATCCGTTGAGCCCCGATCAGGCGCGTGAGCGCGTCGGCGGCCTTGCGCCTGAGCCTTACGCGCCGGACCGCGCAGCGTTGGCGGCGACGCTTGAGAAGCAGCTTGGTGGCAAGACCGGCTTCAGCGTGCTCTGGCTCACCGACGGCCTCGACTATGGCGAGGGCGATTCTTTCGGTGCCACGCTGCGCAAGCTTGCTGGTCCTTCCGGAAGCTTCGCTGTGCTGCGACCAGAGAAGGAAAATGCTGCGCTTGCTCTCGGGCAGGCGTCAGGCGACGGCGGCGAGCTGACCGCACGCGTGCTGAGCGCCGACGACGGCCCTCGCTCAGGTACGGTGAAGGCGCTGACCGGGCGTGGCGAGCCTCTCGGCGAAGCCCAGTTCTCCATCGCCGAGGGCGCGCGCGAGACCGCGACCCGCTTCGATCTTCCGCTCGAGATTCGCAACCAGGTGGCGCGTATCGAGATTGCCGGCGAACGCTCCGCAGGTTCCGTCCATCTTCTCGATGCCCGTTCGCAGTGGCACCGGGTCGGCATCGTGTCGGGCGAGTCGCGCGAGGCGGCGCAGCCGCTGCTCTCGCCACTCTATTACGTGCAGCGCGCGCTCTCCCCTTATGCCGACGTGGTCACGCCCAACGAGGGCAATGTTGCCAACGCGGTGCACGAGCTTATCTCGCAGAAGGTATCGACCATCGTGCTCGCCGATATCGGCAAGCTCGTCGTCGGCACCCAGGAGGAGCTCGGCGCCTGGCTGAAAGCTGGCGGCGTGCTGATCCGCTTCGCGGGTCCAAGACTCGAGCAAGGCGGTGACGAGCTGCTGCCGGTCGCTTTGCGCCGCGGCGGACGCTCGCTCGGAGGTTCGCTTTCCTGGAGCACGCCGCAGCCGCTCGCCTCGTTCGACGAGAAGAGTCCATTTCGCGGCCTTGCCGTGCCTGACGACGTGAAGATCAATCGCCAGGTACTTGCCGATCCGACGGTCGCATCCGATGCCCAGGTGTGGGCGACGCTCGCCGACGGCACGCCACTCGTCACCGCGCTGAAGCAGGGACAAGGCTACATCGTGCTGTTCCACGTAACGGCGAACTCAGATTGGTCGAACCTTCCGCTGTCGGGCCTATTTGTCGAGATGCTGCGCCGCATCGTCACGCTCGGGCCAAGCCAGGTCTCGATCGAAGGCGGCGACCAAGCCGCGGCGACCATGGAAGCGAAGCCGCAAGCGCAAGCGTCGAGTAGCGCGTCCTCTTCGGGCGCGCTTCCCCCGGTTCAGACTCTCGACGGCTATGGCCAGCTCGGCTCTCCGCCGCTCCGGGCTGCGCCGATCGCACCGGACAAGCTCGACACCACGACTCCAGGCCCCGATCATCCCCCCGGCTATTACGGCCCGTCGGGCGCGGCGCGCGCCTTTAATCTGATCACCGCTAAGACCGTGCTCAAGCCGCTGCCCAAGATCGAGGGCGCGACCGAAATGGGCGGCTACACGTTGAAGAAGCCCATGGCGCTCGAACCGTGGCTCTATCTTGCGGCGCTTGCCCTCTTCACCGCCGACATCCTTGCCATGCTGGTGTTGAGCTCAGGTTGGAGGCTGCGCCGCCGCGCCGCCGCGGCAGGCGCGGTCATTTTGCTTGTATTTGCGCTTTTGCCCCAGGCACCAGCTCCGTTGTGGGCCGAGGAGGCGCGTAAGGGGGCGACCCCGGCCGACGATTTTGCGCTGAAGGCCTCCCTCCAGACCCACCTCGCCTATGTCATCGTCGGCGATCCCGAGATCGACCGCACCAGCGAAGAAGGCCTGTCGGGGCTGAGCAAGGTTCTGCGCGCTCGCACGGCGCTAGAGCCGGCCGACCCCATGGGTGTCGACATCGACAAGGATGAGCTTTCCTTCTTCCCGATTCTTTATTGGCCGGTGCGCGAGGACACGAAGCCGCTTTCGGACTCAACGCTCGCTAAGATCGACGCCTTCATGAAGCAGGGCGGCCTCATCATCTTCGACACGCGCGACCACGACACCGAACTCACCGGCACCGGCACGCAAAGCAAGGCACTGACCCGCCTGATCGGGCAGCTCGACATCCCGCCGCTCGAGCCGGTGCCCGAAAACCACGTGCTCACTAAGTCCTTCTATCTGATGCGGAGCTTCCCCGGCCGGTTCGACGGAGGCTCGCTGTGGGTCGAGGCAGAGCCCGAGGACGAGGCTGAGCGGACGGAGCGCTCGCGCCGCACCGACGGGGTGAGCTCGATCGTGATTACCTCCAATGACTTCGCTGGTGCCTGGGCGTTGGATGAATCTAACCGGCCGATCTACCCAACCGTGCCGGGCGGCGAGGTGCAGCGCGAGATGGCGTTCCGCGCAGGGGTCAACATCGTGATGTA
>DATFVO010000190.1:0-9134 GCA_035260265.1 Methyloceanibacter sp. | reverse complement strand
AAAGGGATAGTGACGATCGGAATGATGGTCGACCTGAGATTGCCGAGGAACAGGAAGATAACCACGATCACAATGGCCGCTGCCTCGCCTAAGGTCTTTACCACCTCCCAGATCGAGGCGCGGATGAAGTTCGTGGCGTCAAAAGCAATGGCCGCGTCGAGACCCGGCGGAAGCTCTTTCTGGATCTCCGGGAAGATCTTGCTCACGTCGGTAATCACGGTGAGCGGGTTCGCCGTGGGTGTGGCATAGACGCCAATGAACACGGCCTTCAACCCGTCGAACGCTGAGGAAGAATCGGAGCTTTGCGGACCCAGCTCGATCTCTGCGATATCACCGAGCCTGACCAGAGAGTCCCCACGCGCAAGGACTACGAGCTTACCGAACGATTCGGGTGTCTTAAGCGAGGTCTTAGCGTCGATGTTGGTCTGCACGAAGTCGCCCTTCACCTGACCTGGCGCAGAGGTGAAGTTGTTGGAGGCAAGCGCCGCGCGCACGTCGAGCGGCGTCACGCCGAGTGCGGCCATGCGGTCGGGGTCGAGCCAGATGCGCATGGCGAACACCTGTCCGCCGAGGATTTGCGCGTTGGCCACGCCGTTCACGGTCTGCAGCTTGGGCTGCACTACGCGTGTGAGATAGTCGGTGATTTGCGCGGCGTTCATCACTTTGGAATTGAAGGAGAGGTACATCAACGCGTAGCCCTCTCCTGTCTGCTTGGTGACGACGGAGTCGTTCGCCTCGCGCGGCAGGATGCTCTTGACCTGCGCTACTTTCGATAGGACGTCGGTCATGGCGCGGTCAGGGTCGGCGTCGAGTTTTAAGTTGAGCGTGACCGTGCTCACGTTCTGCGTCGAAGAAGCCATGAGCGTGTCGATGCCCTCGGCGCTCGCCACCGCCTGCTGGATCGGCACGGTGATGAAGCCCTGGATCAGATCGGCGTTGGCGCCGGGATAGGTTGTCGTGACGGTAATCGTCGTGTTCGACAGCTCGGGATATTGGCGGATGGGCAGCTTGAAGCCGGCCTGGGCGCCCACCAAAAGGATCAGCAGGCTGACGACGGTGGCCAGCACCGGCCGCTTGATGAAGATGTCGGTGAAGCGCATCGGGTTACTGCTTGGGCAGCTCCGCCGGGGCTTTTAGCGCGCTTGAATTGTCGACCTTGATGGTGGCACGCGGCTGCAATTTGAGCTGGCCGCTGGTCACGACCCGTTCTCCGGCCTGGACGCCTTCGAGGATGGCAACCCTGTCGCCCTCGGTCGGTCCGACGCGCACGAAGCGACGATCCACTGTCAGCTTGGGCTCTGCCGGAATGGCGCCGGTCGGCGCGGCATCTGCGGCCGCTGGCGTCACGACCGGCTCGACCGCCGCGGTAGGCGTAGGAGCCGGGGCAGGCTCGGGCGTGCTCTCCTTCACCACCCAGACGCTGTCGCCATAAAGGCCGTAGGTCACTGCGGTGCGCGGCACCGTCACGAAGTCTTTGGCGCTTCCCGCGAGCACAGCCACATTGGCAAACATGCCAGGCAAGAGCTTGCGATCAGGATTGGGCACGCGGGCTCGCACCATCAGCATGCGCGCATCCTGGCTGAGCTTCGCATCGAAGGACTCGACCTCCCCTTTGAACAACTGGCCCGGATAGGCGTCGGCGGTTAGCGCGATCGTCGAGCCTTTGGTGAACTTGCCGACACTCACCTCAGGCACAGGAAAGTCGACCCAAATCGGGTCGAGCGACTGAAGCCAGACCAGGGACTGGCCAGGCGACACATATTGTCCCTTCTCCACATGGCGCAGTCCGAGTCTGCCGGCGAAAGGCGCGGTGATCGTCTTCTGCGTGATGATGGCTTCCATATGCTGCACCGAAGCAGCCGCTGAATCGCGCTTGGCGATGGTCTGGTCGAGCGTCGCCTGCGATACCGCGCTCGTCTTCACAAGCTTCGACTGCCGGTCGTAGTCGAGATTGGCCTGTTGCAGGGTCGCCTTCTTGTCGGCAAGGTCGGCCTCCTCGACCGAGGTGTCGAGCTTGACCAGTTTGTCGCCCTTCTCGACGTCCTTGCCACTGTCGAAGTAATAGTCGGTCACCATGCCGCCGAGCTGCGGCGCGACGTCGACGCCCTCGATGGCAACCAGCGTGCCGATGGCGCGGACCTTGTCGATCCAGCGCTCGGTTCTGGCAGGCTCCGCCGTGACCGTGGCCGGAGGCGGCACCATCTTCGTCATGAACTCGCCGATCATTTTCGGCTTGAAGACGAGGTTGAAATAGGCGACCCCGCCCAGAAATAGGCCGACGATGACCGCGGCAATGACAAAGCGTTTGACCATGATGTTGTTGCCTTGAGCCCTCGCGCCGGACCGACGCCTGTCAATCCTAGCTTTGGGAGAAGGCCAAATTGCGCCCCCCGTTGGACGCAAGGCCCAAATGGGATAGCAGCCTCTTTGCTGTTTGCAAACCGGTTCGGGGGCTTCCCTCTAGGTGGAAGGTAATGCTCAAGATTCGCGGCCGAATTTGGACTTACCGCGCTTGCGGGCCGCTAACGCTTTGGTCATCGTTCCGCCCATTCCTTAGGCCATAACAAGTGCGCCAAATATGACCATCACCCTTTATGACATTCACCTCTCTCCTCACGCGCGGAAAGTGCGTCTGCTCGCGGCTGAGCTCGATATTCCGTTGAACAAGGTCACTCGCGATCCCCGCACTGGCGAGACCCGCACGCCCGAGTATCTCGCCAAGAACCCGAACGGACGCGTCCCGACGCTCGAAGAGGACGGCTTCGTGCTGTGGGAGTCGCCTGCGATCCTCAAGTATCTTGCAGCCAAACGCCCCGAGCGGGCGCTTTGCGGCGCAGACCCAAAGACCCAGGCACTGGTTGACCAATGGATGTGCTGGTGGATCGGCGGTCCGGAAGCTGCGATGGATACGCTTGCCTGGGAGCTGATCATCAAGCCCAGAGTGTTCAATCAGCCTGGCAACGACCCGGGCATCATCGCCGACGCGTATCGGCGGATCGAGCGGTATCTTCCGGTGCTCGACAAGCAGCTTGAGAGCTGCAACTACGTCGTTGGCCCTCTCACTATCGTCGATTTTCTTATCGGACCGCGGCTCGACACGGCTCCAGCCATTCTCAAATTCGACACGAGCAGATACGCCAACATCGGCGCTTGGCAGGAGCGGCTGACGGCAAAGCCTTATTGGAGCACGGCGTAGCACTCTCTGTACTGCGGGCGAAGCCTAAAGGCAGCCCTTGCTGGCCTCGACCTTCTTGATCGCGGCCACGTTGTAGCGCTCGGCGTCGTTGAGCGGCACGAGGGCGACATCATTGTACTGACAATTAACATTGCTAAAGAAGTCATCGCCTTTTGGGTGCGGAAGCCAGTAGCCCCGCTCCTTGTTTTAGCGTCCGAATAAACATTGATGCCGAGTTCGGCGATAGCGGGTGTGGGGCAATCACTCGGCTGCTCTGGACGTGCTGGCCGCCAATACATCGACGATAGCCTGATCGAGGATCGCGATCCCGCGGTTAATCTCCTCTGCGCTTACGGTCAAGGGTGGAGCGATCCGCCAGATCGCCGCCATAGTGCCAATCGCCACGATATTCATGGAGAGGCCGAGTTCCATGCAGCGCTCGGTGATGGCTCGCCCTATCACGGCATCCGGCTCGCGCCTCTCGCGGTCCGTCACGAGCTCGACCCCCCAGAGCAGACCGAGGCCCCTGACATCACCGATGATCTCGTGCCGCTCTTGCAGATGCCGCAGGCCTGCCGCCAGCCTTTCACCCATCTCGATTGCGCGCGCCATCAGCTCCTCCTCTTCGATGACATCGAGGACCGCAAGTCCGACCCGCGCCGGCAAAGGATCAGACACGTGCGAAGTGGCATGGAGAAAGCCATGGGCATTGCATTCCGCTTCGATCTCCGTCGAGGTGACGACCGCCGACAGCGGGATCCCGCCGCCCAGCGTCTTCGACAACGTCAAAATGTCAGGCTCGACGCCGAAATGCTGGAAGGCAAAATTCCGGCCGAGCCGAAAGGCCGTCTGTGCTTCGTCAAAGATGAGCAGCATGCCGCGCGCCCGACAATGCTGTTTGACCTGTTGCCAATAGCCCTCGGGCGGCACGATCACGCCGCCAGCGCTCTCGACTGGCTCGGCGATCAGCGCCGCAAGCGAGCCGGTTGATTGCGCATCGACAGCGTCGAAGCCGACATCGAGGCAGGTGCCGTCGCATGCATCCCGGCAATGGCGGACCGGGCAACGATAGGCGTTGGGCGCAGGGATCGCGAGCGATCCCGGCATCATCGGTCCGTAGCCCTTGCGGCCGGCGAAATAATTGACCGACTGCGCGCCCGATGTCATGCCGTGCCACGCCCCGGTGAAGCCCACCACCTCGAACTTGCCTGTATAGAGCTTAGCCAATTTGAGCGCGGCTTCATTTGCTTCGCCGCCTGTCGACAGGAACATCGCCTTGGAGAGCGAAGGCGGCAGCATCGAAGCAAGCCGCCGCGACAGCTCGACCACCGGCGGGCTCAGCATGCCACTGAAGAGATGCAAAGCGCCCTCGCAGGCCTCGGCGATCGCCTGCACGATGCGCGGATGATTATGCCCGACCGTCGCGCACATCTGGCCTGAGGTGAAATCGAGGAGTTCCCTGCCCTGCTCATCCCAAATCAGCGTCCCGCAGGCGCGCTCGATGAGCCGCGGCACGAACGGCACGCCGTAGCGGATCAGATACTCGTCCGCGGGTCCGTTGGTGAGGATAGGCTTCGGCACGGAACGAACCTCCCGGCTCTGTGTGGGGCAATACTAAGCGAGAGTCAGCCGCTAATCGCCGATGAAAGCGCCAAGCGAGCCGGCAATGTCGTTATGGCTCTTTGCGGGCCGGCTACCGGAAGACGATGAGGCGCTAGCCTGCTCCTCGGGACCGCTGTTGTCGGGAGGCGGCGGCGGAAAGCCGGTCGCGTCGCCAAATAGCGCATTGGCGACTTTCCGGTCGAAGCCGTAAAGGTCTGCGAAGGTCGAGACCTTGCCGCGGTTGTCGACCACCACGGTGAAGTAGGTCATGTGCACGGGTATCGGCCGATCTAGCGTGACTGAGCTGTTGACGCCATTGTCCCACTGCTCCTTGACCTGAGCCACCGACCAGCCCTTGCCTTCGGCAAGCAGCACGTCGGCGAAGTTCTCCGGCTTCTCCATGCGCACGCAATCATGCCCGATCGCTCGCATCGGCTTCCCGAAATATTTCTTCCGGTAGGCGAGTGTATCGTGCATGTAGACGGTGTGCTTGTTGGGGATCCAGAATTTCACCTTGCCGAGCACATTGTCGGGCCCGCCCTTCTGGGTGAAGGTGAAGGCCTTGATGTTCACGCGGCCCCAATCGACGGAAGTCGGGTCGATAGGCTTGCCGTTATAGCTCACCGACAGCTTGTGGACTTTGAGGATCGAGTAATTCCTGTCGCGGAGCGGCGGCAGCAGGTTCTCGACCAGCACCGTCTCAGGCGCGATCCAGTCCGGATTGAAGATGATGCTTGTCATGTCTGCATCGAACACCGGCGTCGCATACTTGCTGGTGCCGACTAGAGTTTTGTCTGCGTAGATCGTCTTGCCGTCTTTGACGACGTAGAGCATGAACTCTGGCGAGTTGTTCCAGACATAGATGCTGCCCAGATTCTCCGGCATCCAGCGCCAGCGCTCCATGTTGATGATGATGCGCTTGATGTCGCGGTCGTTCGCAGGCTTGGCGCTCGCTTCACCCTGCGCGCCGTCTTCGCCCCCGCCGCGTGCCTTAAGCAGGGCCTGTCGAAGGCGCGCGAACTGCTCATGCTTTGGATGGAGCGATCGGAGATAGCTGTCGGGCGCATCGGAGGCAGTGATCTCCACTAAGACCGCGTTCGGATCGCGCACCGGCGGGACCTGGTCGAGCTTGTCATCGAGGTCGAGCGGGTTGAGCCGCCCGCCGCGAGCAAAGCGCGCATATTTCAAGATGGCTAGGTCGAGCTTGACCTCTGCCAGAGCCTCTGCCTCGGGGTTAGCCGGCAACTCGCCCTCCGAAGGCAGGTCGAACGCAGAGGCAGCGAGTCCCCAATCGTCGGCTTGAGCGATTTCGGACAACGCCCGCAATCCCTTCGCCGAAAGACCCATATCGGTCATCCATAACGGGCCGCCCGCCCCCGCCTTGTAGAAGGTCTCCAGCGCGGCGAGATCGTCAGGGTTGGCGCCCTTGCGCAAGATGGGATCGGCGAGTTTCGTGCGAATGAGGGCAACCACCGGATCTACTGCAGGCGATGGCGGGCCAGGCTCGGCGGCGCTCAGCTGTCCCACGGACGGGGTAGCCTGATCCTGGGCGCGAGCCGAAGGGACCGCCAAAGCAAAGGCCGCGCACAGAAGAGCGGCGATAAGATAGACCCCGCGCATCCCCTACCCTCGTGCTCCCGGGGAAATTAGCGCGAGAAGGCGGCCCTCGGCCACTGATCTCACAAATGAGAGCAAGCAGAGATAGAGTTGAATCGGGGCCGAAAACTGGCCGCGCTTGCAGGTCAGGAGCCGCTCTTCTTCACAGTGGCGTCGGCCTCGATGTCGTGAAGCTTGTTGACGAGATCATTCAGAGAGCCACGGCAGAACTCGCGTGCGTCGATCTTGGTCGTCTCCTTCATCATCTTGAAGGCCTGGTTTTTATTCGACACAGCCTGCTTCACGAGCTTGTCCTTGTTGATCGAGGTGTCGCGCTGCAAGTAATAGGCCTCGATCTTTGCCATGGCGTCCTTAGCCTTGGCGGCGTCTTCGGCCGGCAGTTGAGCGTGGTCCGTGCAGTCCTTAACTACCTGATATTCCGTGTAATAATTCCGCAAATAGATCGAGAGGCCCGCTGCATGTGTGGCAAGCGGCAGCAGCGCGCCGCAGCAGACGAGCACCAAGCGAGCAGTCAATCGAACCATGGCAATTTCCTCGGAGTAAGCGTCGCGAAGACGCCCCTATAAGCGCCTTAGCCGAGGCGGCTTTGCGGCAGTATCGCCCCGGCAAGTTAAAAAAGATGGTGCGGTTAAACGCCGCCGTCTTTTCTCGGTCCGCCTCATCTAGCCGGTTCTTCTGTCAGTTTCGAGTCAGAAGCCCCGCTTTCCTGTCGAAAAGCGCGGCAGCGGTTCAAAAAGGCCACAGCGCCATGAGGTTTCGTCACTTGATCCGGTAGACGAAATTGTAGGCGTCGCCTTTGGTGCCGCGCGCGCTGAGCGCCATCTCTCCGAGCGCCCCCGCAAATTCGCCGGTTCCGCCGGTGATGGCGAGTACCGAGTCTGCGCTATCGTAGAACGGCCCCTCGACCGTCAATTGACCCTTCTCCAGGTTCAGCGTCCAGAAGCACTCCCAGGCTTTGCCTGGCACCGTACGGAAGCAGATGCCTTGGTCGGAGCCGACCTTGTTCTTGTCGTCTGCGTCGTAAACCTCGTTCGAGAAGGTGAGGATGTCGCCAGCACTGTCGCCTGAGGCTCCAGTGTCAGTCACCGCATCGGTCGTGGCGTGCTCGACCAGTTTGATCTCCTGTGGCTCGGCAAAGGCGGCGGAACTAGCGGCAATAGCGCCCGCGGCGACGACCGGGAGAATGACAAACAGATGCAAAGGCGACGGCAACTTTAGGCAATTTGGCATGACAACCCTCCCCTCGCGCAGAGCTAGAGCTGCGGCACGGAAAAGCGTGCCGCTCATGCGCAGTATGCCACGTTTTCGCGGCTGGCAAAGTCGGCACAGCCCGCTCATCGTGAGCAGTGCTAATGCGCCATCGCTTTCGGGCGCGGCTTGGCACGCTCGTCGTGAAGATCAGTCCTGATACGCGGGAGCGCTTCGGGATAGCGCTGCTGGACGAAGGCGATCATCTTCTCCCTGACCTCGCAGCGGAGATCGAAGGTCCTCGGCGCCGTGCTGGCGCTTACCAGCATCCTGATCTCCATCGTGCTCTCCTTGAAGTCGGTGACCTGAAGGGCGACGACCCGCCCGTCCCACAGTCTTGACGCGCGGGCGATCTCCTCGAGTTTCTCCCTGAGCTCGGCGCTCGGAACGGTGAAATCGACATAGAGGAACACTGTCCCAATGAGAGCTGAGCTCTCACGCGTCCAATTCTGGAAGGGCTGCTCGATGAAATAGCTCAGCGGCACGATCATGCGCCGCCAATCCCACAGGCGAATGACCACATAGCTCGAGGTGATTTCCTCGACATTGCCCCACTCGTCGTTGACGAAAAGCGCATCGTCGATGCGGATCGGCTGGGTGATGGCAAGCTGCACGCCGGCGACGAGATTCTTCAGCATCGGTTGAAGCGCGAGGCCAACCACCCAGGCTGGCGGCTCCGGCAGAGGCGAGCAGACCCGACGCCATATTGACGGACGCTGTCGAAGGTCATCAGTGCGGCGGAGAGAGTGAGAAGGACGATCAAGGTGCGCGCGATGCGCTCGAGAATGCGGGTCTGTGTGACGTGCTTGCGTGCCAGAAGGTTGGCCTCCGAATCGAGCTTGAAGCGCCGGAGATAGATGACAAGCCAGACATGCAAGGCGGCGAGCAGGGCCCAACCCGTGACGAGCACTATGCAGAAGACGGTGGTCTGCCGCAGTGCGACTCGTTCATTTTCGGCGAGTGGCGCAACCGCCCCTGCGAGCGCGATAGCGAGCAAGACAATGGCGAACCGCGATGGACCTCGCGTGCGCGACACAACCGAGCGGCGGAAGAGATCCTCCCCTCTGACCGCGCGCTCCAGTACGCTGTAGACGACGCTGTGCAGCCATAAGGCGAGCAGCACCGCGAGAGCGAGGACGATCAGACTGGTCGCCCAATCCGGCAGAAATTCGGCGATCCTTTCCCTACGCAAAAAGCACGGCCGCTCTCGCGGCCGATCCCGAATGGTACTTCCTTCACGGCTAACTGGCTTTGGCGGCGAAGGTTGCACGGGCCGCGCGGCGTGTGGTCGCGCTACCGTTTCCGGTGCCTGGGCCAGCAGATTGGGCACGGCCCACTTCCGAGATATTTGTGCCCGCGGCTACAGGTTTTGAGCTTCATGCTCCTGAGAGCAGTAGATTTTCGGCATGCGGTGCTTTTCGTGCCACACTCTATTCATAGCGTGTAGTCCGTCCGCTATGACTCCTAGATGATCTCCTTCCTCACGTTTAAC
>DATFVO010000189.1:0-3873 GCA_035260265.1 Methyloceanibacter sp. | reverse complement strand
TCTGGCGGCAGGCTTCATCGCCTCGTTTCTTGTCGCCATCGTCGCCGTAAAATTCTTGCTCGCCTACGTCCGCACCAACACCTTCATTCCCTTCGGTATCTACCGCATCCTCGTCGCGCTCGCCTTCGCCTTTCTGTAAGGGCAAATCTCCAGGCTAGTGCGCTCCCGCGAGCTCGCGTCTTTAGCTTGGAGCGCGGGATTCTGATACTGTGATGGCTTAAGCGCATTTTGCCCCTGAACAGCTGCTGAAGGGACTGATCCTTGTCGCAACTGGTCCCAGCCGGGAAACCATCCGCGCAGGAGGACGCATCATATCACGCAACCCCATTATGCCTTCGCCTAGCCTCTCTCTCTCTTGCAGCCGCAATCGCCCTCACTGCCGGACATGCCGCGGCTGGCGACAGTCAGACAACGCAGCCACGGAACGTTGGCCCTCAGGAGGCGAGCTTGAGCTTGGCGTTTGCGCTGGTCGCTGCACCTTCGAGCTGCATGGCGCGCGGTTCCCCTGCTACCGCGGCGGACGCGCCGAACTTCTTGAGTAGGCGCTTCATATACTTGCGGAAGCGGTAATGCTGGATCTCGAATCGGTGCCAAGGCGTGTCCTGCCAGCGCAGGCCGTGGCCGATGTCTGGGTGGGCGCGTGCTTTCAGCGCCCTGAACCATGAGGCGCGCTTCTCGTCCTGGGCTTTGGCCACGATGAAGCTTGCGATCAGCCGCGCCTGATAATCGGCGAGCTGCCAAACGCCGCCCTCTGCGGGCTCGAACAACCCAACGACGAAGAAATCATCGAGCGCGCGATGGAAGGTATGGATGAAGAGCTTGGACCGTCCCTGGTCATCGAGAATGTATGAGGCATCCATAAAGGGAAAGCTTGGTCTGAAACCGGTGGCCCAGATAAGGAGGTCGACCTCCTCCTCGCTTCCGTCTGTGAATATCACGCGCTTGCCGTCGAGCCGCTCGATTCCCGGTTTCGTCACGATGCGCCCGTGCACGATGTGGTCGAGATAGACGGTGCAGGCGGTAGGATGCGCCTCGAACAGCTTGTGGTCCGGCGCGGGCAAGCCGTAGCGCCAATGCGAGCCGATAATCACTCGCAATCCCCACCAATAGAACTTGCGCATCACCGCGCGCGGCAGCGGCCAGCGGCTGGTGAGATCGACGAAGGTGTCGGTCGGCTTGCCCATCACGATCTTGGGAAAGAAATAGTAGCTGCGGCGCATGGAATGCACCGCGCGCACAGCGTCTGACGCAGCATCGTCGAGAATATCGACTGCCGAATTGCCGGCGCCCACCACGAGCACGCGCTTGTCCTTGAGCTGCTCCTTGGATTTCACGTCGTGGGAATGGAGCGCCTCGCCGGTGAACTTTCCGGGATAAGAGGAGATGTTGGGCTCCCAATGGTGACCGTTGGAGACGACGAGGCCGGTATAGAGACGCGGCGCGCTCTCGCCTTCGATAGTAATGCGCCAGCCTTGGCCTGAACGTTCAGCCCTTGTCACGCGCTTGTTGAAGCTGATCAGAGGATAGAGCCCGAACTCGGTGGCGTAGGCACGGAGATAGTCTTGCGCCTGCGCGCGGCTCAGGTAGTGGGGCCACTCCTCGGGAAACTGGAAATCGGGATAGCGCGAGAGTTTCTTCGAAGAATTGAGGAAGGTCGAGCCGTAGACGACATGCGGGCTCTCGGGGTTCCAGATACCGCCGACATCCGATAATGCCTCGAAGCAGTCGAACGGGATACCCCGCTCTGCGAAAGTCTTGGCCACGGCGAGCCCGCAAGCCCCTCCGCCGATGACGCAGTAACGCTCCACGATCCCTCGCTCTGCCCGCTGCCGCGGGCATCTTTCATAGCTTTGGCGAGACCTAAGCATCCCCCGGAAGACGGTTCAACCCCGCCAGGGGGGCCTGCCTTAGCCGCATCGATCTGTGTCAAATCGCTCCTAGCCCAGGCATTTCTTGGAATCGACTTGCACAGCGGGGGCTCTTTATTTGCCGGCGCTTTGCTTTATGGTCTGACGCCCCAAAAGGTGTCGGGGGAACTTCATGGACATCAAACGTGACGTCACGATCAAGAGCTGGGACGGCACGTGGACCTATCACCCCAAGGTGATAGTCACGCCAGAGAGTGCCGAGGACCTGGTCGAGATACTAACCGACGAGGTGCGCTTCCCCGCGCCGGTGCGGCCTGCGGGCTCCATGCATTCGACTGCGCGCATGAATGGCGACGACGGCGGCACCATGGTCGACATGACTAAGATGAACCGCATCCTCCATTTCACCGAGGACACCGTGACGGTCGAGGCGGGCGCAACCTATATCGTGGTGTCCAATGCGCTGAAGGATCGCGGTCTCCAGTTCCACGTCACCACCGAGATCGGCAACGTCACGCTAGGCGCGATGGCCACCGCCGCCACCAAGGACAGCTCTTTCCCGGGCGGCTTCGGCCAAGTCAGCTCCTATGTCACCGCGGTGCGGCTGGTTACGCCGCAAGGCAAGCTTCGCGAGATCAACGAGCGGGACGATCCTGAGGAGATACAGATCATCCGCTCGAGCTACGGGCTGATGGGCGTGGTTTACGAGGTGACTATTAGGGTGAGGCCGACGACAGCGCTCTCGGTGCGCCACTACTCGCTCTCCCTCGACAATTTCCGGCGCTACTACCCGATCTACAAGGCGCGCGGATTCGCCGTGATGTATTACATCTTCCCTTACGTGAAGCGCGTGTTGGTCGAACTGCGCAAGGACAATCCCGAGACGAAGCCGACTTCGCGATATCGCTGGGTCTACCGCAACCGCTTCTGGCGTAAATACGGGCCCGCCGTCACGCTATGGATCGAAAGGACGACGAGCAATCGCAAGCTGCGCGCCTACGCCGACAAGGTGCACTTCTTCCTGCTGCGCCAGGCGCTCATCTTCATCGTGCGCAGCGACTCTACCTGGCCGCACGCCCAGATCATCAACTACAAGCGCGATCCCGGGCCGAACAAATATCTGTTCAGCATGTGGTCGTTCCGCGAAGGCGGCTTCTTCGACGTTCTCGACGAGTATTGCAACTTCTGCATCGCCTATGAGGCCAAGACCGGCTACCGCTGCAATTTGCCGAGCGTAGGCTACGCCATTGCGCGCGATGTAGAAGCGCTGCTCTCCTATAGCTGGGAGGGAGCGACGCTCAGCATCGACCCAGCTTCGACCGGCGGGCCCGAGTGGGAGGAGTTCCTGCACCATTACAACGAGTTTTGCAGCGAGCGGCGCGGCGTACCTCTGTTCAACCAAACGCCGTTCTTGACGCGCGAGCAGGCGCGGCGCGCCTTCGGCGTGAGGCTTCAGCAATTCGCGGCGCGGCGCAAGGCGGCGGACCCAAAGGACCGCATGCTCGATTCTCATTTTCGCGAGCTGTTGAGCTGACACTCAACCCAAATCGAATCTTTCGCCAACTACCCCTGCATTGTTTTGGTGAACCAGCGGATGAGCGGAAAGGAGATGGCGCGGGGCAAAGAGCGCACGGTTTTCAGGAAGATAGAAACCTGCATCGGGAAGGCGATCTCATACGGCTTAGAACCAAGCTTCTCGAGGATCTTGCGCGCGCAACGCCCTTTGCTCATGACATAGAGCTTCTTCTTCGGGTCGTAGGAGGCGTTGAGCGGCGTATTGACAAAGCCAGGATTGATGATGGTGACGGCGACGGCGGTCTCCTCCAATTCGAGCTTGAGGCTCTCGGCGAGATTGATCACCGCTGCCTTGCTCGCGCCGTAGCTGCCGTTCTCGGGCCAACCGGCATAGCCGAAGAGGGAGCCCATGATGGCGATGTGCCCGGCCCTCCGCGCAAGCATCGACGGCAGCACTGCGGCGACAGCATTGATCACGCCGTCGACATTC
>DATFVO010000188.1:0-3239 GCA_035260265.1 Methyloceanibacter sp. | reverse complement strand
CTCACCGGGCAATATCTCACCGGCTTCAAGCAGATCCCGATGCCGAAGGAACGCCGTAAGCCGACCCGCGGCCGCAGGCTCACCGTCATTGGCGCGCGGGCCAACAACCTCAAGAACATCACCGTGGATATTCCGCTCAGTCTGTTCACCGCCGTCACCGGCGTCTCAGGCGGCGGCAAGTCGACCTTCCTCATCGAGACGCTCTACCGCGCCGTGGCGCGCAAGCTCACCATTGCGCGCGAGCATCCCGGCGAGCATGACGCGGTCGAGGGCTTGGAGCATCTCGACAAGGTCATCGACATCGACCAGTCGCCGATCGGGCGCACGCCGCGCTCCAACCCCGCCACCTATACCGGCGCCTTCACCCCCATCCGCGAATGGTTCGCCGAGCTGCCGGAGGCCAAGGTGCGCGGCTACAAGCCAGGACGCTTCTCCTTCAACGTCAAGGGCGGCCGCTGCGAGGCCTGCCAGGGCGACGGCGTGATCAAGATCGAGATGCACTTTCTGCCCGACGTCTACGTCACCTGCGACGTGTGCAAGGGCAAACGCTACGACCGAGAGACGCTTGAGATCAAGTTCAAGGACAAGTCGATCGCCGATGTGCTCGACATGACGGTCGAGGAGGCCGCCGATCTGTTCAAGGCCGTGCCCTCGATCCGCGATAAGCTCGAGACGCTGAAGCGCGTCGGCCTCGGCTATATCCATGTCGGCCAGCAGGCGACCACGCTGTCAGGCGGCGAGGCGCAGCGGGTGAAGCTCAGCCGAGAGCTGTCGCGCCGCGCCACGGGCCGCACGCTCTATATCCTCGACGAGCCGACCACGGGGCTCCACTTCCACGATGTGGCGAAGCTGCTCGACGTGCTGCACGAGCTGGTCGACCAGGGCAACACGGTGATCGTGATCGAGCACAATCTGGAAGTGATCAAGACGGCGGACTGGGTCGTCGACCTCGGCCCCGAAGGTGGCGACGCCGGCGGCCATGTGGTCGCCGTCGGCACGCCCGAAGAGATCGCCGCCAATCCTGCGAGCTACACCGGCCAGTATCTCAAGCAGGTCTTCAACCGCCTGCGAGGTGGCAAGGCCAAGAGCGCGGCACAGGCTGCGGAGTGAGCCTGACCCGAGGGTCGCCGCCAACGCTGCGAGGTACACCGGGCAATATCTCAAGCAGGTCTTCGACCGCCAGCGCGGAGCCAAGGCCACAAAGCGCGCCGCAGTGCGGCGGAGTGATGGAGGCAATCATGAGACTCAAATTCGACCGCCTTGCGGTGAGAGCGCAGGCCAACCCGGCCAAGCTCAGTACGCATGCCCTCGACACATATCTGGGTAAGAAGGCCGCGGGCTGCGCATCGACTTTTCCCGCAAGGACGGCGATGTCTGGAAACTGCTCAAGACCGTGACGGCGGACGAAAACGGCCGTGTCGACGAGCAAGGACCATTGATGAACGCCGACACCATGGCGGTCGGCCGCTACGAATTGCTGTTCTACGTCGAGGAGTATTAAAAGCGGGCTGGCGTGAAGCTCACCGATCCGGCCTTTCTCGATACGATGCCGGTGCGCATCCCGATCTTCGATGCCAAGCAATCCTATCACGTTCCGCTCTACTTCTCGCCCTGGGGCATCCTGAGCTACCGGGGCAGCTGATTCTCAAACTCGAAAACGGAGACCCATTCGATGAATCGCCGTGAGGTTCTAGGCGCGGCCTCGCTGGCGGCGACTTCAGTGCTTGGCAGCTGCGCAGCTTCAGCTGAACTGGCCGGCGGAATCCTGAACGTCCACGTCCTCGATCTTTACTCCGGCACCCCCGCCAGCGGCGTGAAGCTTGACTTGTTCATGCGGAAGGGTGAGCAGATGACGGCAATGAAATCGGTGGTGACCGACGCCGATGGACGGTCGGGGAGCCTGCTTGCGGGCGAAGCCTTCGTGGCCGGGCGCTACCTGCTCGCGGTCGACCTCTCGGACTATTTCAAGGCCGCCGACAAGACCCTGCCGGCAAATTTCTTCCGCCCTGGATTTCCAGGTTACCGACCCGACCGTGCCGCGCCACATCCCGTCGTGATCCCCGACCGGATCGTCGACCTCGGCCCCGAAGGCGCCGCTGCCAACCGCGTGTTCGCCATCGGCACGCCAGAGGCAATGAGACTTGCCCTCACTGCTTCTCGGGATGTTGGGTCGCGGCGCCCGAGGAAGGCGCGGGGACGAGACGGGGCGCGAAACCGCAAACCGTGCCCGCGCCAGGGTAACGGAATGGCCTCGGGGGTCTTACGATCCGCCCGCCGCCGTGGGAACTGACGGTCATCGGGTGAGGCTTGCGCGCCGTTACGGCTCAGCATGTGGAAGGCCAATGGAATGGATTGCCGGGTCAAGCACGGCAATGACGAGGGATGAGACGCCTTAGTTTTTTCCGTCGCTCCGAGGTATGATAGCGAACCAGTCCAATGGCAGAAATCTGCTTATGACCCCAGCGGATGCCGGTCACTTGGTGGCGAGCCACCACAATGTCGGGGCGAGCGCAACCAGGATGACGATCGGCATCCAAATGAACCACGCCGCGCCGGCATATTCTCCGCTCACGACGCTATAGAGGAGCGCGAGGCCGGACAGAGTAAAGGCTGCCGCAAGACCGGCGAGGAACGGCTGCTCCTTGACCCACCCCTCCGATGCCAGCCATGGGCCGATCGCAATGCCAAGAACGAACCCTCCGGCCCAGCGCACCCATCCCGCGTTGGTCGGCGCACCTGGATCTCCGCTCAGCTGAAGGATGGAAGACGGCATCAGAAGAAATCCGATCCCGTAAAGGACCCCGACGATTGCCGCCGCTCGTAAAGCCAAGGTCGCAGGGTCGGTCTTGAGCTCTGTCTTTGCCATTGCTCTACTCACTACGCTACCATCCGGCCGATTGCAAAACGCCCCGACGGGAGATTGATTCGTTGCGGTTCTTGCTGCTTCTCAATGTCGTGAGCCTCATTATCATCGTCGCCTTGTCGGGTTCACCCCAAACTTTTGCCGTGGAGCAGCCGTCGGCCATCCCGGCTTGGTTGCGCGCCCATGTCGGCAAAGGCGATGGCCAGATCGCGCCGGTGGTGTTGCAGAGGGCACGCTCCCTTTACCTGCAAAAGACGAGCGAAGGCGCGGTCAAAAGTCCCTGCTACTTCGCCATGGACGCCACGCGCCCCGCCGGCTTCGGGCGGCGGTTCTATATCATCTGCGAAGGCAATCAGACGTTTCGCGCGGTTCCATC